>DASVOW010000138.1:0-3080 GCA_036383155.1 Ktedonobacterales bacterium | reverse complement strand
CTGGAACCTGGATCGCTGGGGACGGATCTGTCGCCGGGTTCCGCGCCAAGGAATCCTTCCTGACGCAGAGTGGCACCATTGTCGGACGTACCAGCGCGGTTACAGGCTCGCTCGTCATCGCAGAGAACGAGATCTCCTCTGGCTCCTTTCACGTCGATCTTCGCACGCTCAAGGTGATAGTACAAGGCAAGCGGAACACCACGATCTACCAGGTTCTGGATACCAATCAGTACCCAGAGGCTACGCTCACGCTCACCCAGCCAATCGCCTTTGCCTCGGCGCCGACCAACGGCCAGACGATTTTGTCACATGCCACAGGCGCGCTAGCCATGCACGGGATCACGCACCCCGTGACCTTTACGATCTTAGCACGCTATAGCGGCGCGGCGCTGGAAGCGGCCGCATCGGCATCTGTGCCCGTTTCCGATTGGGGGATTCAAAGCCCGTTTGGGATTCACAATACCGCCGTGATCGAATTCTTGGTGGTGTTGCACCGAGGGTGATCTCCCGTTCGTCTTGCTACATGTTCAGTTAGGGAACGTGAAAGAGAGAAAGGAGTGTTCATGAAGGCGGTCACGAGGAACATCGATCCCGGTAGCGCACAAGACCTGCTCGAACGGGGGGCTCGCGCTTGCATCTGTTTTGCCAGCGAGCAGGGGCCGCAGGCTCAGCCGATAACGCTGGTCTGGCAGGACGGTAGCTACCTGGCCGGGATCCCTGAGGAGGCAGATCGTCGGCCAGATTTCGATCAGGAGGTCGTCCTCCTCATTGACGAGGGGATCCACTTCTTTGACCTGCGCGCCCTCTACATCCGTGGTGTGGTCAAGCCTGCCGAGGCTCCCAGAGATGCGCTTGCCGGCCACATGTGGGTCGAGGTTGTCCCGTTCAAGACGGTCGCCTGGGATTACGGGACACTTCGAGAGGTGCGCGATGAACGTTGACGATCCGACAATGCTCGACGTCCTACGGCGATGCGTGGTTGCTCGCATCGCCACTCTTTCCCGCAATGGGCGACCGAGTATCAATCCGCTCTACTTTGTCTGCCAGAGCGGTCATATATGGCTCGGCACCTCCGAGTGGACCCTGGCAGTTCGTAACGTCAAAGCCGACCCTCGTGTCAGCGTCCTCTTCGAGGTAGAACGGGATCGATCTCCCCACTGGGTGTTACGCATCAGTGGCCAAGCCTGCGTGCGAACGGACCCGAAGATCCAGCGTTCCTACAACCTGCGAGTAGCACGCAAGTACCTCATGACGCCTGGCGGAATCTGCCACTACCTGACCCATCTGCGACAGCTCAAGCTCCAGCACACCTATCACGCCCAGGCTGCCGAGAAAGGCCAAGCTTGCGTGATCGAGGTCACCCCTCTTCACGCCAAGTTCCTCACCACTCAGCGGTGAGGCTGCGCGTGATGGGGTGTGAGAAGAGAGGGCTTCTCAGCGCGAAACTGACGGAAAGATAAACCTATACCCGATAACCCTTCTTATCTGGCAGCAGCATACTAGAATACAGCCCATCTGTATCCGCATCAGCTGGACGTCGTCGAGTGACGCAATAACGCAGCGTGCCACGCGTCGGATCAACAACCATCTAACGGGCCATATCGACATCACGCACGCTGTAGGCGACTCGCACATGCGCATCCATGCGCTCCTCCGCGACCTTTTGTCTAGAGCAACTTTCAGGTAACTGGAGCAGGCAGGACATAGCCGGCATGGGCGAACCAGGCGATGGCATCCTCGCGGGTGATCGCCTCGACCGCCATCCGCATCGCCTCCCAGAGCGCTTCCGTGGTGCGGGCTCCCAGTCCGCGCAGCAGCGCTTTGATCTTGGAGAATGCCTGTTCAATTGGCGTGAAGTCGGGCGAGTAGGGCGGCAAGAAGAGCAGCGTGCAGTGGCGGGCTTCAAGAGCCTGGCAAATGCTGGCGGCCTTGTGGACGCTCAAGTTATCCAACACGACGATCTGCCCCGGTCGCAGCGTCGGCGCCAGCTGCTCGGTGATGTACCACACGAAGGTGACCGTATCCATGGCTCCCTCGATCAGCCAGGGCATCTGCAGGCCATCGGGGGCGAGCGCCGCCACCAACGTCGTGTTCTTGCCATGGTTACGCGGCACCGATCCGGTCGCCCGCTGGTCATGCGGCGCCCAGCCGTAGAGCCGCGTCAGGGTGATATTCGTGCCGCTTTCGTCGACAAAGACGAACTGCTGTGGGTCGAGTTGGGCCGCTGCCGCACGCCAGGCTGTGCGCGCCGCTTCGTCGCGCTCGCTGGCTGCCAACGATTTTTTTTATGCGTCCAGCCCAGCCGTCGGATGGCCCGCCACATGGTCGCTTCACTCAGCTGCTGACCATACTGCTCCGCCCACCAGGCACAGTGTTCGAGTACCGTGGCATCCGGCGCGGCTTGCAGCCGCGCGCGCAACGCGGCCTCCTGCTCAGGCCCAATGCGCCGCGGACAGCCGGGAATGGGCTTGCGCGCTAGTGAGCCGGTCTCACGCGCTTGCACCACCGCGCGTTTGACCGTGGTCACCGCCACGCCAAAGCGGCGAGCGGCTTCTCGCATGGGCTGACCCTCAGCCACCGCTCGCACCAGTCGTTCTTTCAGGTCGGTCGAATAGGCTCGCATAGGAGACATCTCTGCACAACTCATGCCTGCCTCTGCTTCTCGCAAGTTGCTTTAGTACAAGCCTTCCGATTCTCTCGTGGCCCTGGGTCTCGTGGGGAGATGGGGTCGCGAAGGCGATTGTGTTTAAGAACCTGGAGACCAGCCAGCAGGTGCAGCTGCCGATGCGTTATGCCCCAACCACCGTGGCGTTCGCTGGGACGTCTTTTGTCTATTGCAATAATGATTACTCCCAGGTCACGTTGGTGCCCTCGATCCTGGCACAACCCATGAGCTCCTACGTGATTCAGGACAAGCAGTTGGATGGCAGTGATTTCGATGAGTGGCCCACGCTCAACGAGCGCCTGGTCTCCTGGGTGGGACCCAATTCCTGGCTGGTGTTTGATCGGAAGCTACAGCGTCCGGTAAAGATCCCGATTGGCGCGCATTCGTTTGATGGCGATATTAGCAGCCATTACCT
>DASVOW010000137.1:0-9083 GCA_036383155.1 Ktedonobacterales bacterium | reverse complement strand
CGCTTCTCCAGCACCTCGGATTGCGAGTAAATGGTGTCGCCCTCGAAGACCGGCGCGGGCAGGCGCACCTCATCCCAACCCAGATTGGCGAAGACGTTCTGCGAGATGTCGGTCACGCTCTGGCCGGTCACCAGCGCGAGGGTGAAGGTGGAGTCCACCAGTGGCTTGCCAAATTCCGTCTGGGCGGCGTAGTGGTGGTCGAAGTGGATTGGCGCGGTATTCTGGGTCAACAGCGTAAACCAGATGTTGTCAGTCGTGGTGACGGTGCGGCCGAGGGGGTGCTGGTAGACGTCACCAACGTCAAAGTCCTCAAAAAACCGGCCGCGCCAGCCCTCTTTCGTCGCCATATACACCCGCCTCCTCTTGAACTTAGATAGCCTGCTCCGCGCGTAGACGGGCAATCTCCTCGTCGCCGTAGCCAAGCTCACGCAGAATCGGCTCGGTCTGCTCGCCGAGCGCGGGGATGGCTCCCATGCGGGGCATGCTGCCGGCCAGCGTGACCGGGGGAAGGAGTGCGCGCAACGTCCCCACCGGAGACTCCACCTCGCGCCAGCGCTCGCGCGCCGCAAGCTGCGGATGCCCCCAAAAGTCGCGCATGTCGTTGAGGCGCGCATTGGCGATCTGCGCACGCTCCAGCCGGTCGAGAACCTGTGCGCCGGTCAGAGTGCTCAGCACCAGCTCGATTGCCTCTTGGAGCGCCTCGCGATGCGCCACACGCCCGGCGTTGTTTGTGAACCGAGGATCCGCCGCAAGCTCCGGCCTCTCCAGCACTACAGCACAGAATCGTGCCCATTCGCGCTCGTTCTGGACGGCAAGATAGGTGAGTGAGCCATCGCCTGCGCGGAACGGGCCATATGGAGCGATCGTCGCATGGCTCGCGCCGGTGCGTGCCGGTGGATGCGAGCCGTAGGCCGTGTAGTAGGCCGGGTGGCTCATCCACTCGCCCAGCGCGTCGAAGAGTGACACTTCGAGCGCGGCGCCCACACCGGTGCGCTCGCGTTGGTACAGCGCGGTCAAGATGCCGGAATAGGCATACATACCGGCGGAAATGTCGGCGACGGAGATGCCCACTTTGGCGGGCTGCTCAGGCGTGCCGGTCACGGAGACGAGGCCCGTCTCGCACTGCACGAGCAGGTCATACGCCTTCTTGTCGCGATAGGGTCCAGCGGAGCCATAGCCGGAGATGTCACAGATGATGAGGCGCGGATAGCGCGCCGCGAGCGCCGGGGCGCTCAGCCCCAGGCGATCCGCCGCACCTGGAGCAAGGTTTTGCACGAAGACGTCAGCCGTCGCGAGCAGCTGCTGCAGGATTGTCGCCGCCTCGGCATGCTTGAGATCGAGTGTCAGGCTCTCCTTGGAGCGATTGAGCCAGACGAAGTAGGCCGACATGCCGCGCACCGTGGCGTCGTAGTGACGGGCAAAGTCGCCCTCGCCCGGGCGCTCCACTTTTATCACCCGCGCGCCCAGGTCGGCGAGCTGGCGCGTGGCGAACGGCGCGGCGACCGCCTGCTCCAGAGAGACAACCGTGATGCCGTCGAGTGGTGCCATCAGTACGACCTCGGCAGACCCAGCACGTGCTCGGCAACATAGGCCAGCACCAGATTGTTGGTGATGGGCGCTGTGCGGAAGAGCCGGGTCTCGCGCCACTTGCGCTCGACATGGTATTCGCTCGCCAGACCGTAGCCGCCGAGCGTGGTCATGGCCACATCGCCCGCCTCCCACGATGCCTCAGAAGCAAGGTACTTTGCCATGTTGGCCTCGGGTCCGCAGGGCTGGTGGGCGTCGAAGCGCGTGGCTGCCTGCAGTCGCAGCAGATCCGCGGCGTCGAGGGCCATGTGCGCCTTGGCGATAGGGAACTGCACACCCTGGTTCTTGCCGATGGGGCGGCCAAAGACCACGCGCTCCTGGGCATAGGTGACGGCACGCTCGATAAACCAGCGGCCATCGCCGATGCACTCGCTGGCGATCAAGATGCGCTCCGCGTTGAGGCCGTCGAGCAGGTAGCGGAAGCCCTGGCCTTCTTCGCCGATCAGCGCCTCCACAGGCACCTCCAGATCGGAAATGAAGAGCTGATTGGTCTCGTGGTTGATCATCGTGTCGATAGGGACCGCCCGAATCGCATCGCCTGCGGAGCGTGTGTCCACGAGGAAGAGACTGATCCCCTGCGTCTTCTTCTGGACCTGCTCGATAGGCGTTGTGCGCGCGACGAGCAGCATCAGATCGGAGTGCTGGTAGCGCGACGTAAAGACCTTCTGCCCGCTGATGACATAGCCATTATCGGTCTTGCGTGCGAACGTCGCGATCTGGGTGGTATCCGAGCCAGCGTCGGGCTCGGTGACTCCAAAGGCCTGCAGCCGCAGATCGCCGCTCGCGATCCGCGGCAGATAGCGGCGCTTCTGCTCTTCGCTGCCGTGGCGCAGGAGCGCGCCCATCGTATACATCTGCGCGTGGCATGCCGCGCCAGAGCCGCCCGAGCGGTTGATCTCCTCCAGAATGATGGCCGCCTCAGTCAGGCCGAGTCCACAGCCGCCATACGCCTCAGGGATCAGCGCGCCCAACCAGCCAGCCTCACCCATGGCGCGCACGAAGTCCTCGGGGTAGGCCTTTGCCTCGTCGCACGCACGCCAGTAGTCCAGGTCGAACCGCGCGCAGAGCTGCCGCACCGCCGAGCGTATCTCGTCCTGCAGCTCGCTGAATTCGAAGTTCACGGCATTCCTCTCAAGCGCTCACGGATGCCCCACGCGTACCCGGCACGAGCCCGCTGGCGCAGGCCTACCAGCGCGGCGACCATCCAGTGCTTCTCAGCTTGTTTGTCTTGGCCCTGCAACGACCGCTAAGAGTGTACCATCCCTCCTTCACCGCACATCACGCGACATAATGACACCGCAGATCGCCGTGTAGAAGGACTGCGTCGACCCGACTCATGTCGATAGCCAGTGCACCTACCGCCTATACATCCTCAGCGGGCGGTAGCGGCGGCGAGCGCGGCGGCCTCGCTATCGTAGATACTGATTGCACCGTCGAGGCGCGTCAGCTCGAAAATGTGGCGATAGTGCTCGCTCAACCCATAGGCCAGCACGCGTTGCTTCTGGCGATTGGCACGGATCAGCAGCGTGACCAGCAGTCCAATACCACTACTATTCATGTATTCGAGCCCGGTAAAGTTCAAGATGATGGCGTGTGTGGCTGCTGTGGTGGCCTCAGTATAGGCATCCATCAGCACGTTATCCGCAAACCCCGAGACATCGCCCTCAATGTCGAGTATGCCGATCCCGCCGTTCACCTGGCGCGCTGTGATCTTGATGTTGGCTTGCGGCATAGATTCCGCCTCATCCTTTCTACACAGGATCGTCGATCGCCATCACCATCTCGACGGTGCGATGCGTACCGTCGACGCTGACGCGCATGTCATCCACCAGATGCTCGATGAGGAAGAGCCCCCAGCCGCGCGGCGATTGGAGTCCCGCTAGCTTGCCGTCGAGATCGGGCGTGACAGTAGGCGGAATGTCGCTGTACCCGCCTTCGTCGGTGACGCGCACGGCGACCTGTGTCCGCGATGCCGCCACTTCGATGGCGATGACCTTGCCGGGATCAAAGTGGTTGCCGTGCTCCGTCGCATTCATCGCCGCTTCACCGACTGCCGTCTTGAGCTGTTCCAGGCGCATAGCCGAGATGCCGACCGAACCTACAATCTCCGCGACCCGCGCGATAACCCGCTGCTCGTTTCCCGGCTCACTCGCCACACTCCATGCATCGAGCGTGCGCCACACAGCGCCATCTCCGCTACCACTGCCAGTCACCGCCGCACCGGCTGGCGTCTGCATGGCTGGTCGCTCGTCTTTTACATCATCGCTTGGCCGCCGCATGCGCTGGACAGAGACCAGGGTGATGTCGTCCTCCTGCTCCCACTCTGTCCCTGTGAACGTCGCCAATTCCTGCAACAGCATCGTGATCGGCGGCGTAGCGCCATCCTGGCTGCCCAGCAATTTCTGCAGTCGTGGCAGGCCAAACATCTCGCGCGCTGGATTATGCGCCTCGACCAGTCCATCGCTGAAAAAGAGCAACTCATCTCCAAGGGCTACTGTCGCCGCGCCCTCCTCATAGCGCGAACCGGGCAGTAGACCCAGGGGCATCCCGGTCGCATACAGCTCGCCCACGCTGCCGTCAGGGCGGCGCACGTACGGCGGATCTTGCCCGGCGTTGGCATACGTGACGCTACCAGTCGCCGGATCGAGGATGGCGTAGAAGCACGTCACAAACATGCCCGAGGGCAGATCGGGGCAGAGCAGGTCGTTCACCTGCGCCAGCACCTCGCCTGATGTCACCTTCGGCTGCGCCGCGACCGCTCTCAGCATACTCCGGGTGGTCGCCATCACCAACGCCGCTGGAATGCCCTTGTCGGTCACGTCACCCAACACCAGCCCTACCCTGCCGTCCGCCAGCGCCAGGAAGTCGTAGAAGTCACCGCCTACCTCGCGCGCTGGCTGATAGCGCGTGGCAATCTGCCAACCGTCGAGCGCGGGAACCTCCTTTGGCAGCAGCGACACCTGGATCCGTCGCGCCGTCTGCAGCTCCTGCTCGACCCGCTCGCGCTGGCGGGCCACAAGCTCGCTTCGATGCGCCGCCGAAGCCGCCTGGAGCGTTGGCGCCAGCTCGTCTGCCAGCGTCATGAGCAATTCGGCATCGTCGGCACTATACGGACTCGCTGGCGAGCGCGCTCCCATACCAAGCGCTCCAGTCAATACGCCCTGACTGACAAAGGTGAGCACATTCGCGACATTGGCGCTGGCCAGCGCGCGCGATGCCGCAGACTGCGCGGGCAGGCGACGTACCGCTAGGAAGCGGGAAGTGGCTGAGAGCCACGGTCGGAGTGGATCGTCGCCTCCAATCTCCACACTGGTGATACTGGCGTCTATCCGCCCTACGCGCGCTGGCAGCCGCTGGAGCGAGATGTTAGGCGCCTGGCCGGATACGGTTGGGAGCCAGAGTACAAGCGCATCGACATTGAACGCCTTTTGGATCGTGGCGATGAGCTGATTGCCAAGCTCATCCAGGCGTAGCCCGTCGTGCACAGCAGAATGGAATGCCGCCATGCGGTGCCGTGCCTTGTAGTGCATGGGATACACGTACTGGTCCACGCGATCCTGGATCTGAGCGCTCAACGGTCGGAACAGCGCCGCCAGCAATACCGCCAGCAGTACCGCGGTCAGGATCACGAATGGAAGCGATCCCAGCGTTGAGAAGCCCGCGAATCGAGGCACGACGAGCCCCAGCGCCGCCATGCACACCGCAAAGATGGCGAGCAGGGAGACTGCGAGCAGACTGGAGATGGCGGCGCGGCGTACGAGCGACGACAGATCAAGCTGTGGGACATGGAGCAGGGCGAATGCACCCGCTACCGGGACGAGGGTCGCCACCAGATAGAACGCCGTGCGTGCCAGCAGATACGCGGTTGGAGCATTTGGCTGTTCGGATGGCGCGAACAACGCGGAAGCCAGCAACAAGAGCGCGCTGCCCACGCAGCATACGAGCAGGCGGGTGCCCGACACACGCTGCTCGCCCGTCGCCGCGCCATAGGCGACCAGCGCGCGATACCGCCCGTATACCTGGATCACGAGCCCCGCGACGATGGCCGTGACGGCGATCACATCGCCTAGCAGCGTAAGCGCACCGACTAACCCGGGCACTGCAGGGAATAATGCCGCGGTCTGCGGATGTTGCTGGTTCCCGGTAGAGAGCGTGCCAAGCTGAGAGAACACGTAGACGATCGTCAGCCATCGTGTCCAGGACGGCGCGAAGCGGCGATCCGCGAATATGTAGAAGAACAGCAGAAACAGCACCTGTATCGGCAGCGAGAAAAGTGGGTACTGCAATGCAAACGTATGGCTTTCGGCATAGACCATGCTTCCGCCCACGGCGACGAGCAACAGCGCGACGAAGAGCGCGGCTCGTGGCCCGCGCTCGTGGCGGAGGACCATCCTGCCGCATAGCCAGTACACCAGCGCACAGAGCAGACACACCAGCGCCCACCATGCAGCCGAGGAGAGCGGGGATGTTCCTGTGGCTGCGGCAGCGAGCGAATCGGAAACTATCACGCTGGGAGGCAAATGCCTGACCGGTAGCATGGGTGTCTCCTTGCCTGAGGGAGCTGCTTGTATCGGCGTCGTGTCCAGCTGCTGGTCGTTCGGCACATCCGCCAGTGTAGCTTCCAGTACATATAGTGTAAAGCAATGAGCATGACAAGCAATCGCCGTCTCAGCGTGCATCTCGCACAGACGGTAATAGCGGTGTGTGGCTCAACGCGCGATATCGAGCGACGACGCCTGTGGATCGTTGAGACGATTCGCGATCGCCCCAGCCTCATCCGCTCCACGTAAGAGCGCGGCTGCGGCGGGCACACTACCAATGAAGGCAAGTGCGTAGCCAGCGATCTGCAACAGACTCTGGTTTGTACCATACGCAATCGGCCCCATTAGTGGCGCACTCACAATAAGAAGAGCCGCCGCCCATCGCGGCACTACCCGCGCCCGCCAGAGCGCAATGCCCAATAGCACGTAGGCAAGGATATGGCCCAAGACCCAGCCAACAGCGAAAACCAGAAGCTCACTGCTTGCGTAATAGTGCTTCTCCAGCGCCACGAACAAGCTATCATGATTCAGCCGCGCCATGACATTGAGCATAAACATCTGGTCGGCAATCGGGCCCCACGCGACGCTACCCAGCCAACCGCATACCATCCCACTAATCGCCAGCCAGGGCGAGCGCCGCAACGCGAGCAGTCCTAGCCCGAAGTAGCTCAATGGATACAGATAGGGGGCCGCGACACTCAGCAGCAAGAATACGCGCATCACCACAGGGGGTGTCGCACGGAAGGCGGCATACACAGCGACGGAGCTACCCTGGTCGGGGCACCCCACATCGTTGGTGGGGCACAGTTGGAACCACGCGGCGAGGGTCAGCGGCGCCAGCACGATACAGACAGCGAGCACGGCGAGATAGAACCTGCGATATGCTGGAACTGATGCCTTCTGCTGCTGGCTGTGTACTCGCGAAGAATGGGGCATATCCATAGCTTTCCCTTCGATACATTGCTTGTGCAGCGGGAATCCGCTGCGCTGCCATTCATCAGGCCCTAGACCTGCTAATGAGGGAAATTGCTGGAAAACGTGTCAATAGTGTCAAGCACCCGCGCCTCTTGTCGAGTGCCACCGCACGTCACCTTGCACTGCACGTGTGTATTCTAATGTGCTATTAAATAGTATAATAGGTAATCAAAACATTGTCCAGGATACGAAAGGAGATGTGCTCGGTGGCAGAGCGTTCGGCACAATCGACAACGGAATCAGGGAAGCGCCCCTATCATTCGCCTACCCGTCAGCGCCAGGCTAAGGAGACACGCCGCCACATTCTGGATGCGGCGCGAACGCTCTTTCGCCGCTCGGGCTATGCAGGCACGACGATCGAGGATGTAGCCGAAGCAGCAGGCGTCTCGCCAAAGACAGTAACCGCAGTGTTTGGCTCGAAACGCGACCTCCTGGCGGCGCTCGTCGAGCTCGCAGAGTTTGGTCCGCAGTTTCAAGAGACGCGCGACATCCTCCACGGCGAACCGACTGTGCAGCAACGGCTGGAATTGGCTGCTCGGCTCACCCGGCAGGCGTACGAGGCCTTGACGCCTGAGTTCGACCTGTTGCGTGGCGCCGCGGCCATAGCCAACGAGATAGCTGACGTGGCGCGCAATGTCGGTGAGCGACGGCGACAGCGTGAGGCCAATCTCATCCATGACCTCGACGACAGCCACCTGTTGCGCAATGGCCTCACTCCCGACGATGCCCTCGACGAGATGTGGACGCTGACGAGCTTCGACATCTATCGCGCCCTCGTAATCGAGCGCGGCTGGTCACCCGACCGCTACGAATCGTGGCTTATCGGCTTGCTCGTGCAACGGCTGCTCGAACCGCGTTAAGATACCAGCACACATCGTCGTGGGTCGCATGCGGATGCCAGCTCAGAACTGCATCGGATAGACATACGCCCGCTATGAACACAGACCCATGCGGCAACTGAAGGGAGCATGCAGTGAAAGCCGTCCTTTGCCGAGCCTACGGCCCCCCCGAGCAACTTGAGATCGCCGACGTCGAGTCGCCCAGGCCAGGCAAGCGTCAGGCGCTCGTTCGCGTGCACGCTGCCGGCGTCAACTTCCCCGATACGCTCATCATCCAGGGCAAATACCAGTTCCAGCCGCCGCTGCCCTTCACTCCCGGCAGCGACATCGCCGGCAGAGTCACCGCTGTCGGCGCCGACGTTGACTCCGTCCATGTCGGCGACCGCGTGATGGGCTTCACCGGGGTGGGCGGCGGTGCCTTCGCCGAAGAAGCCGTGTGCGATGTCGCCAGCCTCACCCCGATTCCCGCCGGCGTAGACTTCACCACCGCCGCCGCGGCTGGCCTGACCTACAACACCTCCTACTACGCCCTCAAAGATCGCGCACACCTCCAACCCGGCGAGACGCTGCTGGTCCTCGGTGCGGCGGGCGGCGTCGGTCTGGCCGCCGTCGAGCTGGCCCACGCGATGGGCGCGCGTGTCATCGCCGCCGCATCCAGCGACGAAAAGCTGGCCATCTGCCGCCAATTCGGCGCCGACGACACCATCAACTACACCACCGAAAACCTGCGCGACTGCCTGAAAGCCCTCACCAACGGCAACGGCGTCGATGTCGTCTACGATCCCGTGGGCGGCCCCTACGCCGAGCCCGCCGTTCGCGGCCTCGCCTGGGATGGGCGTTACCTCGTCGTCGGCTTCACAGCCGGCGACATCCCCCGCATCCCTCTCAACCTCCCGCTACTCAAAGGCTCGTCCATCGTCGGCGTCTTCTGGGGCAGCTTCGTCGCCCGCGAGCCCGAGCGCCACCAGCAAAATCAGCGCCAGCTCGCATCCTGGCTCGCCGATGGCACCATCAAGCCCCGCATCTCCGCCACCTACCTCCTCACGGATGTCGCCCACGCCCTCGACGATATCCTCCAGCGCAAAGCCATCGGCAAAGTCGTACTTCTGCCCAGTGCGTGATGGCGCAACTCGCCACTTCG
>DASVOW010000136.1:0-5063 GCA_036383155.1 Ktedonobacterales bacterium | reverse complement strand
TGCTGGACACTTCCGTTTTTGCCATGGTGAGGCAGAAAGAGGTAGCGACAGCACAACGAGGCATGCGCTGAGCGGACACGGCGGTCTGTCGGGGCGCGGATGATATGCGGATATATGCATATGGAGATGATGCCGATGGATACGTCAAAGTCCACACCCTCCCAGGGCGACGGGCGAAGCAGACGCACCACAACGGGAGTTGCGCCGTCCACTCCTGCCACTCCTGACACCTTCGGGTCGCCAGGAGCCAAGGAATCAGCGCCGGTGGCGGTGAGCGAGGGTGAGTTGGTCGATCCGCGCGACACGCAGACGCAGGCTCGCCTCAAGCAACGCATACCCGGCGGTCCCTACGATATCTCAGAGGTGGCGCTGGTCAAAGCCATCCGCGCGTGGGGGCAGCGTGGCGATCAGGCGCGCGTGCGGATGCTCTGCGAGACGCTGGTGGAGCGCTGCATGCCAGAGTTTCAGCGGCGCGCGTGGGGTCTGCGTCACCGGCCCGAGCTGATGGAGGATGCGATTGCGGGGATGATCGAGCAGCTCTTGCGCGAGGCGCAGGATCCGCGCGAGAGCTTCATGACGCTGAACTTCATCCATTACCTGCGCTGCCTCTGCGCCGATAACTTCGGACGAGTGCTGCGGCAGGAGGGGCTGAGCTACCGGCGCGACGAGCAAGGGCGTCCGGCAGGGCGACCGCTCCATGTGCCACAGGCGCTGGTCGAGCGTATCGACGTGAGCGCTGAGGACCGTGAGGGCGGCGAAGGCGCGGCGGCTCAGGGAACCGTGGTCGCGGATCCGCATGACGAGCAGGAGGAGCGTATGGCAGCCCTGGAGGCACAGCGCATTCTCAACTATCTCCCTGATCCGCTGGACCGCCAAATCATGGCGCTACGGGCGCTGGAACACCTCCGCTGGGACGACATTGCGAAACTCTGCGGCAAGACGGAGCGCACCATGCGGCTGCGCTACGAGAAGGCTGTTGTCAAGCTACGCCAGTGCATCGAGGCCGAACAATCCAGTCAGACCAATGTCGCGGCGATGGCGCGCTAGGGTGAGGAGACGACGATATGAGACAGGGACCAAAACAGACCGGGCAGGGCACCCGACGCGCGGCCACGTCACGAGCGCACACCACCACTCGCGCCCAGGCCGCGATGCCCAGGACGGACAAAATGATCATGCAAGCTAAGATGGCGCTCGTCGCGGCGCGCGAGCAAAATGCCGCGGGCGCGCTGGGACAGGTGCTGGCAACCTACCCACAGTATGTGCCGGAGCTGACTGAGTTCAGCACGGCGCTGATGGCGACGACGAGCTATGAGCGCGAAGCGCTGACCCCCGACGTTGTAGCTATTGCCGAGCGAGCGCGAACGCGAGCGCTGGCGGCGGTCTTCCCGGCGCAGGCTGCTCCACAGACCGCAGTGCAGGCGGCCTTCGCGTCGCTGAGGGAACTGCGACGGGCGCGCAAGCTATCGCCTGTGGCAGTGGCGCAGCGGCTGGGCCTCGGTGTGGATGTGGTAAGCGACCTGGAGGCAGGATTGATCCGCGTCACCACGATCCCGGAGCGATTCGTTCGCGCGCTGGGCGAGGTGCTGGATGCCACAGCGGACCAGATCAATACCATCCTGCATGTGCAGGCTACTGCGTTGCCCGCCTTGCTGCGTAGCTCCGAAGGCGCCAGCAAAGACACGCCTGAGCAGCAAGCGCGTGATTTCGGTGAGGCTGTGCGCCACAGCCCGAATATGTCTCAAGACCAGAAAGCACGCTGGCTCGACGAATAACCCATTGTGGCGCCGTCACTACCTGCATTGCCTTGATGATGAGACTATCGAGGCAAGATGTCGACATTGTGGCATACAATACGGATACGTGTGTGCGCGGAAGATGCTGTACCGTCCATGCATATCTTTCTCGCCAGTGAGAGACGCGCACAGGTGACGCGCACACACCAGTATGGGGCCGTATGCGCTCGAATGCAGTGTAGTTATGCCCGTGGCGGCGCAGGGAAGCAGGCTTATCGTCCGCACGGGCGCTCTACGTTGACAGCAGTAGGAGATCAGTCGCCGTGAGCAGTGGACATACACATAATCGCAATGGGCGCGGCAATCAACGCCGCAAACATGGGCCGCCGCGCCAGCAGCCACAAAACGATCAATCACAGAACGGTCAATCACAAAACGGCCAGCCGCGCAACAGTCAAACACCATCGCCGCGCGGCGAGCGCACGGCACAGGCAAGGTCGACGACGGCGCTTCCAGGCGTGCCGGCAGCGCCATTTCAAGCGCCTGATGATCCCTCACCCAGCGGAGATGGGGAGTTTGTGATCGTCGAGCGCGTTACGTATGAGTCCGCCGAGGTGGCGCCGGAACGAACAGCACAGGCTCTCCCGCGCCCAGCACAGCAGCGAAACACGCACCCCCCAGGCAAGCGTGGCGCATTTCTTGTTTCGTCAGAGCGACAGAACGAGGCTGATACTGGCGGCAGGTCCAACGGCCACGGCGGTCAGCACGGCATGCAAAGCTCGTCCATCCCGCGCGGCAATGGCGGAGCGCCACACATGCAGCCTGCGCCCGCGGAACCGTTTGTCAGTGCCGAGCCACCCGCTCCGGCCTCTCCGCCACGCAACCGCCGGGCGGACCAGGACACGCCTCCTCCAAACACATATGGGATGCAGTATGGCGGAGCCGACGACACCGACGACACCGACGACGACTACGTCGCACAAGAGCGCCGGCCTGCGCGCGACGTGCGCGGTGATATTGGCGGGCTGATCGATTCGCTGCACGCGCTCTTCGCACAGAATCGCAGTGTCGCGAGTCAGGGGAATACCGCACGCTGCGGCATCTGCTACCTGTACTTCTCAGTCGCGGAACTGGAATATCGGGAGGTGGAAGGCTACTACGTCTGTGCCGACTGCAAGCGCACACTCGGCTCAACCCAGTTGATGATGCTGCGTCGCCAGCAGAAGGGCTAACAGGCGTTGGTTCATCTCACGCCGGCATAATTCATTTCTTTCGCATTGAGCGAAGAGGCGAGATGAGCGGGCTCGTAACCTGCTCATCTCGCCTCTTCTTCATTAGCGCAAGCCGTATAATACCAATTTTGCGTCGATCCCCGCAGTTCGTCAGGGAGCAAGGCTCTGTGCATTCGGAGATTCGCCTCACTACAACTACTCAGGTCTATAGTATGAAGGATCTCCGGGGTGAAGAACGCCAGCCAATGGCAGCGTGAACCAGAAGGTGCTGCCCTCGCCCGGCTGGCTCACTACGCCCATCACCCCACAATGGCGCTCGATAATTGTCTTGCAGATGTGCAGGCCCAATCCGAGGCCGATGCCCGACCCGCTCTGCTGCTTGATACCGGGCACGCGATAGTAGCGCTCGAACAGATGCGCTTGCTGCTCCACGGTCAACCCCGGCCCATGGTCACGCACCTCAACCCGCGCCACTTCGCCATGTTGGCGCACACGCACCGTGACGGGTTGTTCCGTCCGTGAGTATTTGAGCGCGTTGGTGAGGAGGTTCGTGACGACCTGACTAATGCGGTCGGGGTCGACGGTCACCTCGAGATCGGCCCGTTGTGGGAGGTCCAGTTCGATGCTGCGTTCCGGCCAGGCGACACACTGTTCCCGTACCGCATCGCGCACGATCTCTAGCAGGTCGCAAGGCTCCAGGCGCATCTCCAGCTTGCCGGCGTGAATGCGCGAGACGTCGAGCAGATCGCCGATGAGGCGGTTTAGACGCGCCATCTGACGCTCGGTGCGTTCGATCAGCAACTCGGCCCGCTCCAGTCGGCTGGTTAGTCCGTTCGTGCCATCAGGACTCTCCAGCGCCGCGGCCTGCTGACTCAGGCCACGCAGTTGCCTTCCGGTCAACTGCACGTTGGCCATGATAGTCGCAATCGGGGTGCGCAGCTCGTGTGAGGCAACGCCCAGGAACTCGTCCATCCGGCGCTTCGACTCGGTCAGCGCCAGCTCGCGCATGAGTCCATCCTCGCACTCGCGCACTAGCCGCTCGCGCTCGACGACCAGACGCACCAGGCGAGCAACCGCCTGTGCCAGATCGCGCTCCTGCCACGTGAAGGCGGGTCGGTCACGCGCTTCCACCGCGACGACCAGCAGGCGCTGGGCGTCTATGCGAGCAGGGACGATGATCAGATTGGTTAAGCCGTGGAAGTCCTGACCACTCGCCGGCGGCTGCACGGCAAAGTTGAGGACGACGATCTCCTCCGCGTTCAGCCGATCGAGTACCTGCGTCGGGTAATAGTCGCTCAACCGACGGTTCGAGAGGGTGTACAGCGTGTATTGCTCAACCTCCGGGCTCAGGCCAGCCAGTGCGAGCACGTCGAATGCTCCCGTTTCAGAATCAATATACGACGCGCCTGCCCTTTGGCCGTCTAGCACACGTTGCATCAAGCCGAGCAACTGACGTATGGTGCTTCGGGCTGCTTCGAGCGGATCTGGCTTCGCGGAGGAATCTGCCACCTGTTGCACGTCGGTAGTCTCCGGCGCTCCAGCAGGAATCTGACTGCGGTCATGGCTCGCCGCGACGACGCCTCCCACATCTCTCACGAGCGCCTCAGCCATGTTCATCAATGCTGTGAGCGACTGGTGCAATCGCCGCTCGGCCTCCTGGCGCGCATGCGTGATCTCCAGCCGCGCCGCCACCCGGCTGAGCACCTCACGGGCCGAGAACGGCTTGACGAGATAGTCATCCGCGCCGGCCGCGAGCCCTTCGATGGTCGCCTCCTCCCCAGCCCGCGCCGACAGCAGCATAACGGGGAGCGTCACCGTCGCCGGGTCAGTCCGCAACGCGCGCAGCATGCCGAACCCATCCAGCTCGGGCATCATCACATCGCCGAGCACCAGATCAGGCAGTTGCCGCTGGATGGCAGCGAGCGCCTGCGCTCCGTTGGCTACTGCCTCGACAGTGTACCGCTCACTCAGGAGCCGCCGTAGGTAGTCGCGCATGTCGGCATTGTCGTCGGCCAACACGATGCGCGCGCGCGGTGTTTTCGGCGCGCCCAGGCATCTGCCGAGCGGCGTCGTAGAGGTGGCCCAATGCGCCCGC
>DASVOW010000135.1:0-2477 GCA_036383155.1 Ktedonobacterales bacterium | reverse complement strand
GAGGAAGAATGGCGTTTCAATGGCGACGTGCCAGGCAGCACCCACTCTTCAAGCTGCCAGATTATTACGCTGCTGAGTGACACCTGCACATTGCGAACACCTCACACGGAGGTACAGCTCGCTCTAGGCGATACGGTCGTGCTGCCAGCATCACTGGGAACGTACACGCTCTCCGGTCAGAGCGTGCGCCTCGTACTCTCGTATGTGCCAACGGAAGATGACCCGACCCTCGTGACATGGCGCGCCGCTCAGCCAGTGGCACACTTCGAATAATCCTCCCACCCGGCGACCAGTCGCTCATACTCGCCGGGTGTATCCACGTCGAGCGCGGCATCTTTGCAAGGTAGGGCAACAAGGCGCACAGCGCCCGAATGACGGGCGATGACTGAGCGCCCACCTTCGTCGCCCGACACCGACAGCAGTTCGCCAAAGAGCGTGCGCGGGAAGTATACGGGGTTGCCGCGCTTGCCATTGTACGAGGCGGCATGGATCGCGTGGGGATCATGGATGGCAGCGGCAAGCATCAGATTCACCAACGCAGATGTCACGAGTGGCTGATCGGCAAGAATTATGAGCGCCCCAGCGACATCTGACGGCAGGGTGGAGATCCCTGCACGCAGCGATGTCGCCATACCATCCGCATAGAACTCATTGACAATAGTGCGACAGCGCATACCAGCTAGCGCTGCCGTCACCTCGCTAGCGTTGTGGCCCACCACGACAATCACCGCATCGGCACTGCTCCTACATGCCGCGTCGACAGCGTAGGTGACGAGTGGACGCCCCCCAAGGGGCAGCAGCAGCTTATGCTCGCCCATCCGACTGGACCTGCCGGCGGCCAGCACAATCGCCGCCACCCTCACGCTTTCTCCCATGCTCCGCCTCACAAGTTTGTATGCCCCGCCTACGTCATACCCGCCTACGTCATAATAGTAAGCCATGCCACGAGCCAATGTCTCGCGCACACTGTATTATGGGTAATGGGATGGTAACCCGCGTAGACAGGCGAGCGATGCACAGGCTAGAGGAATCCGCATGGAGAGGAATAACGCACAATCGGATACTGAATGGCGGAACCAGTATGACGCGGCACACAGCATGCTGGAAGATGTAAAAGCATTGGCACTGTACCAACAGATCGTCGATCGATGTGATCCAGCGGCTCCGCCTACAGCGCACATCTTTGCACATCCGGAAATAGCACGTCGGGCGCGCCGAGTGTGTCTCCTGGCGGGATCGTTCAATCCTCTGACGCAGGCGCATGTCGCGGTAGCGGAGGCAGCCCGTAATGCTGCACACCTCGACGTGATCATCTGGGTCTTGACCAAGGTCACAATCGACAAAGAGCGTGTTGCACGAGCCTCACTTCCCGATCGACTTGGACAACTCAGCGCATACATAGAGAATGCCCCACAGGCTGGAGGCAATCTGCTGGCACTCCTCAATCGCGGCCTCTATGTCGATCAGGCAACCGCCATTCGCCAGCTACTTGACGCCAACGCGCACTTGTGTATGCTGGTTGGCTTCGACAAGATCGTGCAGATCCTCGATCCCCACTACTACAGCGACCGCGAGGCAGCGCTGCGCGCGCTCTTCGCTCAGGCAAAACTCCTGGTGGCACCACGTGCGGGAGCCGGAGAGGCCGAACTGGAGGCGCTTCTCGTCAGGCCGGAGAATGCGCCGTATCGTCACCATGTGAAATTCATACCCATGCCGCCGGAATATCAAGACGAATCGTCCACGGAGGTACGAGCACTTGCTGCACGGCATGACTCGGCAAGCAGCAAGATTCTGTCCAGGCTCGTCACACCGGAGGGCCTGGCACTCATAGATACGGGTGCCTATGTTCCAGTGGTCACGACTGGGAACGTCGACATACCGGATGTAGACAACATAACCGATGCATATCTCTGGCGCCAGACATGGATTCGAGCATTCGCGAGGACACGATCACCCATCCTGTTGGACAACCTACCGCCACTCTCGACATTGGTAGCGTACACTGTCGCTCCCGACAAGCGTGGCGCAACGATTCGACGCCGATTGGCGCGCATCATCACAGCACCACCCGAGCAAGTACGCCGCCTGCTCCGCACGCTCCTTGCAAAGATATCTTAAGGCGCATCGAGACTCACTGGCGGTGTCTCGGTCCACCCTGGCGAGTATTAACAGGGTGCGTGCTCTCTGAATCCCACTGCTTCCGCATCATCAGAGCCATCCCGAGCAGCAGAGCCGAAAGGAAAACGATGGAGCCAATTAGCAGTGCGACAAGTATATCCATTCCCACTCCCCACCAAGAGGACAATTTCGCACAAAAACACCTTCTTCTTCATCAGTGTCGCACATTGATCGCGATTCCGGCATGTGATTTGCTTTATAGTGCGGCGGCAGGCGCCAACGCCTGTCTGCCGTGTGTATTGCCTACACATCGACGAAAGAAACGCAAACTAATAGATATATTCCAATGCTGCATACAG
>DASVOW010000134.1:0-13114 GCA_036383155.1 Ktedonobacterales bacterium | reverse complement strand
CATGATAGTACGACGCCCTTGGGGGTTTCGACTCGAAGAGATCGCGTTTCCCTCACTCTATCTCTGGCATGGCGAACTCGACCCCGACGTTCCTGTAGCGATGGGGCGAGCGGTGGCAGAGAGCCTTCCCCAGTGCAATGCTACCTTCTATCCAAATGAAGGTCATATCTCCTTGATCGTTAACCATCGGGAAGAGATTGTGGTCGCCTTGATGTCGTAGGGTTCGTGCGTACGCTTGCATGCACGGGGGATCTTGGTGTCTCCGTACTCAGGTGTCCAATGGAAATTGCACAAACCTCGACTTCAACCCCAGAATGCCCAGGTGTAACCCTCTTGGGGCATGGTCGAGATTGCACATCACTACCCTGTTTTAGGCAACAATATGCACAAAACGACGCATGTATATTCACTGAGTGAAATTGGGCGACGAGATATGGGCGGACAGTTCGTGCAACTCAAACATTACTCGTAATGACTACATGTCTCTAAATGACCACATGTCTCTATATGTACGACGTGGTATCTCTTTTCGGTAGCCGCGGTCTCACTGGCAGGCGCGTGTCGAGGTAGGCAAAGTGCACAATAACATAGATAGGATACTGGTACATTCGTCAGATGTGCCTGCATCTATGACACGGTAGACTGTAGCTAAGAGCAAGGATTGTGATTTGAGAGGCGGGCCGAGCCATGGAGGTGTTCGAGGTAGTGACTCCCAGTGACAGCTGCAATGTCGTTCTTGCCTCGAGGCTTGCGCCAGTTCTCGCGTTCGCCGGTGAGGCACCAGAGCCGTAGCCAACGAGCGGCAGTGTGGTGGTGGACATTGCCACATTTGTCAACAACGAAGATGCAGAGGGGTTGAATCGTATGGCAGCAAATACGCAGACGCCCGAGGATGTCATCCGTCTCGCGCGCGAGGCGGGAGTGCGGATGGTGGACGTGAAGTTTGTGGACGTGCCAGGGACGTGGCAGCATTTCAGCATTCCCGCGCGGCTCCTGGATGAGGAACTGTTTCGAGAGGGAGTGGGCTTCGATGGTAGCAGCATCAGAGGGTTCCAGCAGATCAATGAGAGCGACATGCTGCTACTGCCCGACCCAACCGCTGCCTTCATCGACCCCTTCACCAGTGTGCCGACCCTGAGCCTGATCTGCGACGTCGTTGAGCCTGGTGGCAGCTTCGCCCCCTACTCCAGGGACCCGCGCTATATCGCCCGCAAAGCCGAAACGTATCTCAAAACGACTGGCGTTGCCGACACGGCATACTACGGCCCCGAAGCCGAGTTCTTCATCTTTGACAGTGTGGCCTACAGTGCCACGCAAAACCACCAGCTTGCCATCGTCGAGAGTAGTGAGGCGCACTGGACCAGTGCCAACCCCGGGCTGGGCCATCTGGTTCGGCCAAAGGAAGGCTATTTCCCCGCCGCGCCCACTGATACAATGCAGGACCTGCGCAGCCAGATGGTTTTGAACTTAGAGCAGGCGGGTGTTGAGGTCGAGGCACAGCACCATGAGGTATCCACCGGGGGGCAAAGCGAGATCGACATGCGATTCGACTCGTTGCTCAAGATGGCCGACAAGTTGATGACCTACAAATACATCGTCAAGAATACGGCGCGCATGGCGGGCAAGACCGTCACGTTCATGCCGAAGCCGATTTACGGCGATAACGGCTCAGGTATGCACGTCCATCAGAGCTTGTGGCAGGGCGAGCAGCCGCTGTTCTCTGACTCCAGCGCTTATGCTGGACTCTCGCAGATGGGCCGGCATTATATCGGTGGGCTGCTCACACATACCCCAGCGCTCTTGGCGTTGGCGGCACCGACTACCAACAGCTACCGGCGGCTGGTGCCGGGCTTTGAGGCGCCCGTCAACCTGGTCTTCTCGCAGCGCAACCGGTCGGCGGCTGTGCGCATTCCCATGTACTCGGCGAGTCCCAAGGCCAAGCGCATCGAGTTCCGCCCGCCGGATCCGACCTGCAACCCCTATCTGACCTTTGCCGCCATGCTTCTGGCGGGGCTCGATGGCATCGAGCGGGGCATTGAGCCGGAGGCGCATGGCTTTGGGCCGGTGGACGCCAACATCTACGAATTGAGCGCGGCGGAGATGGCGGAGATTCGCAGTGTGCCAGGCTCGCTCGACGAGGCGCTGGATGCCTTGGAGCAGGATCATGGCTTCCTCCTGGCTGGCGATGTATTTACCCGCGACCTCTTGGAGGAGTATGTGGCGCTCAAGCGGGCGCAGGCTGATGAGGTACGCTTGCGCCCGGCGCCCCTCGAGTTCGCTCTCTACTATGACGCCTAGCTGGAGAGGCACCTAGCCGGAGATGCCAGCATTTGCTACAACACCTGGACACCTTCAGGGTGTCGCAGCGATGCTGGAACTACTCCGCGCACTTTAGCCCAGGGAATGTACTGCAATGGTACGTTCCCTGGGTTTTCCGCACACACTCGGTGCGCTTCCCTTGCTCACAGTAGCCGCCTGTGATACAGTGCTTGGTAGACATTGGGGGTCAAGTAATGCCAAAGGGGGGTCTATCATGGACCCTCCTTTGCTATATAGTGTTTGACATCCCGACTGAGTGAACCAGCGAGAAGGGAAACCACCTACATGGAGTCCACGCAGCCTAGCGTCATTCGACAAGTGACGCGCAAGCTCCCGGAATGGGGCAACCTCGAGATCGTGGCGCTCGTCACTCCAGACGGTGTGTATTTCCCGCTCAAGCTGCTCTGCTTCGTGTTCCTCGGTCAGGTCAACGACCGGGCTCAGCGCGCTCGCGTGCAGCGCGACCCCATCCTCCAGGGACTCACGCGCACCTATCCCGTCGAGACTAGTGGCGGTCGCCAGCGCATGGTCTGCCTGGAACGCCTCGGCATCGGGCGCTGGATCAACGGTGTCGAGGTGAGTCGCATGCGACCTGAGATCCGCGACCGCTTCCTCGCCTTTCAGTGGGAGCTGACGCGCCTGGCTGATCGTCTCCTGTTTGGTGAGGTCGCCTCTGAGCCGCAGCACGCGCTTCTCGCTCCTACCGCAGCCGTTTCTACCATAGCTGCCAACTCGCACCTGCCGTCACTCAACGAAGAGCAGCTTGCCACTTTCCTCGACTTCCTCGCCCGCCGCGTCGGCAGCCTCGAAATTGACATGCAACAGATCAAGCGCTGGCAACTCGCGCTCCTGCAGTCAGAGATCGACCACGAGCCCCTAGCCGACTAACCAGTATCTGCAAGAGCATTCAGCCCAACAGAGACCCAGACGATCTTTCGGACCCGTGTTGGGCAATATCCGCACAGCAAATCGTCACTGTTGCTCACTCTGTCTGCGCAGACAGAGTGAGCAACAGTGACAGCTGCCTTCAAAGGTGGTTTCAACCGCTGGCTCGTTTTACTGCTGGGCCACAACCGCCGGCCATAGCTCCTGACTGCGCTCGCTGTTCAGCCGGCTGGCAGTCGCCACGAAGTCAGACAGCGGCACCGCCCCGAGGTTTTCATTCGTGCGCAGCCGCAGTGAGACTGTGTTAGCGTCCGCCTCCTTATCGCCCACGACGAGCATGTAGGGGACCTTCTGCATCTGAGCGTCGCGCACCTTGGAGTTCATGCGCTCGGCGCGTCCATCCACCTCGCCTCGCATTCCCGCCGCGCGCAACTGCGCCGCTACGCGCTCGGCATACTCGATATGGCGGTCCGCAATGGGGATCACCGTCGCCTGTACCGGCGAGAGCCACACAGGAAGGTTGCCCGCATAGTGCTCGATTAGCACGCCGAGGAACCGCTCCGTGGAGCCCATGATCGCGCGGTGGATGATCGCCGGACGGTGCGCCTGCCCATCCTCGCCGATGTACTCCAGATCGAAGTTCTCCGGCTGGAAGAAGTCGAGCTGGATTGTCGAGAGCTGCCACTCTCGGCCCAAAGCATCGCGCGCTATCAGGTCCATCTTTGGCCCGTAGAAAGCCGCTTCGCCTTCCACCGCCTCATACGAGAGACCCTTGCTGTCGAGTGCCTGGCGCAGGTCCGCGATCGCTTGTTCCCAGATCGCCACGTCGCCATGATACGTCTCCCGGTCCGAGAGGTCCGGCAGGGAGAGGCGCACGCTATAGTCCGTCAAGCCATACGTTCCCAGAATCTCGTGCACCAGATCGACAATCCTGCCAAATTCCGAAAGTATCTGGTCGTGCCGCACGAAGAGGTGCGAGTCGTCCTGCGTGAGCGAGCGCACCCGCGTCAGGCCGGAGAGCTCGCCCTGCTTCTCGAAGCGATACAGCGTGGCAAACTCCGCGTAGCGGACCGGCAACTCGCGATAGCTGTGGCGCTGCGCCTTGTAAAGCAGAATGTGCGACGGGCAGTTCATCGGCTTCAACTCGAAGCTGTTGTTTTCGATCTCTTCTGCCGACTCACCCTCATTGATGTCGCGCTCCTCCTGCATCTTTGGGAACATGGAGTCGCGATAGTGGTCCCAGTGCTTCGAACGCTTGTAGAGCCGCACACGCGCGACGTTGCCCGTCCAGACGTGCTGGTAGCCGTGCTTCTCTTGCACCTCGCGTACGTACTTCTCCATCTCGTGCCGGATGATCTCGCCCTTTGGCAGGAAGAGTGGGATGCCCGGCCCGACATCCTCATTGAATGTGAAGAGGTTCAGCTCGCGCCCGATTTTGCGATGGTCGCGCTTGCGAGCTTCTTCGAGTTGCCAGAGGTAGTGGTCAAGCTCTTCCTGCGTGAACCATGCTGTGCCGTAGAGCCGCTGCAGCATTGGGCGCTTCTCGTCGCCGCGCCAGTATGCTCCGGCGACGCGCATCAGCTTGACGGGACCGATCTGCCCCGTGCTTTCCACGTGCGGGCCGCGGCACAGATCGAGGAAGGGGCCCTGCTGGTAGATGCCGACCTCGGCGTCCGGCAGATTCTCGATAATTTCGACCTTGTATGGCTGATTCTTCTCGCGGAAATACGCCAGTGCCTTCTCGCGCGTCCACTTGCTCTGAATGAACGGGTAGTTCGCCGAGATGCTCTTGCGCATGCGCTCCTCGATGGCCGGGAAGTCGTCAGGCGTGAGTGTACGTGGCAGATCCATATCATAGTAGAAGCCGTCTTCGATAGCCGGCCCGATGGCGAAGCGTGCGTCAGGGAAGATCTCCTGCACCGCCTCGGCCATGACGTGCGCCGCGCTATGTCGCATGCGCTGCAACGGCGTATACGCCACCGATTGATTAAGCTCTTTCTCAACGGACATTCAGGATGCCGTCCTTTCTCTCTACTCTTCGTTGTTCACATCATTACTAAACTCAATATCGGATGGGTGCTCGATGTAGGGTAGTAGTTCCCGGTACTGCGCGAGGCGCGCGTGGGGGTCCGGCGCTCGCAGCGCCAGCCGTAGTCGCGCAACGAATTGACTGTCGTAACCCTCGCGCCGTTCCAGTGCTGCCAGCACCTTCTCACGCGACGGTACCTCGGCCCCACGCTCGGCGAACCACTCGCTCACCAGTTGGCTCAACAGCCCATCTAGCATCAGCGCGCCAGCGTCTACTGCCTGGGGATCATCCCGCCCCAGCAGTTCCTCCACGTCTCGCAGGGATGCGCGTAGCGCCGATCGCTTCTTCACGTGTTCCATGCGTGCCGCGTCGGCTGACACCGCGTAGTCCAGTTGGACACAATGCTCAAACGCTACCATCAGGGTTACTCTCCTTCAGCTGTTTCAGGTCTGTAATACACTCCACCGGCATACTCCGCTGGACATGCGGTGGCGCCGCCGGTGGTGAGCCGGCGGATGCTGAGACCCTTCACGCTGATAAGCGCCTCGTGATGACCGTTTGGCATAACGTCCATCTTCTCTTCAGTATGAACGGCCTTCGGCTCTCCGAAATGCCGTGCAACAACAAAAAGCCCTTCCGTCCTCCAAGGGACGAAAGGGCATGACTGGCATGGCGTGCCTTTCGTGGTTCCACCCACGTTTCGCACAGGCTTGCATGGTGCGACCGCCTGCGCACTCGTTGTGGCCGGTAACGGGGCCATGCCGTGACGTTCTACACTCAGACCCATTTGGGTCTAGATTCGACGTCAGGCTCGCGGGTGGTTTTCGCCGCCGCGCACGCCGGAGATGGCTCTCAGCCACTGACCATCCCGCGCTGTCGGGGCGCGACGACTACTCGTCCCGCTACACGCTTCTGTTCTTATGCTCCCTTCAGTATAGCACCAAACCACTACAACGTGAAGTCGCATATCCATCCACCTACAACTCTACCAGTGGACGTGCCGCGCGCAGCGGGCGATTCAGCGTCGCCGCTACTGCCAGATTCGCCTCCCGCGCCCAGGAACCGCCGCGGCCGAGAACCGCAAGAAAGGCTGGTGTAAACGCTGCTAGTGGTGCCTCTATCGTGAGTCCTCAATCGACCATGCGTCTTATTTCACCCCGGCGGTCGCAATGACCGCAAGCCTTGCGTCCAGCGTCCTGCCGAGCCGAGCGATCCCCTCGTGGATGCGTTCGGATGTCGCGTTCGAGAAATTCAGGCGCAGTGTGTTGCGCCCACTGCCGTCAATGTAGAATGCCTCGCCGGGGACGAAGGCGACTTTCTCCGCCAGCGCATCACTCAGCAGATCGGTGGCATCTAGTGTCTGTGGCAGTGTCACCCAGAGGAACATGCCGCCCTGTGGTTTGGTCCAGCGCACTCCTGGCGGGAAATGTTCACTCAGAGCGGTGAGCATGGCATTGCGCCGCTCACGATACATGTCCACGATGGTTGGCGTGTGCCGCTCCATCGCTCCCGAGTGCCACAGTTCGTAGACAAGCATCTGGTTCAGCGAAGCGGTATGGAGGTCCGCTGACTGCTTTGCCAGAGTGAGCCGTGCGATCACCTCCGCCTCGGCCACGACCCAACCGACGCGCAAACCCGGCGCTAGCACCTTCGAGCACGTGCCCATATAGACTACAGCACCCGTTTTGCTCTGCATGGACGCCCGGCGTGTAGAAGTAGCGCGCTTTGCTGCCTGGGCGATCAGACGCGGCAACCGTTCACCCTCGAAACGCAGCATGCCGTAGGGATCGTCCTCAACGATAGGAACACCGTGCTGGGCAGCCAACGCGACTATCGCCTCGCGCCGTTCCAGCGGCAGCGTTACCCCTGTAGGATTCTGGAAGGTAGGCTGGCTATAGAGAAATTTCGCGCCTCGCCCTTCGAGCGCCGTCGCCAGCGCGTCGGTACATATGCCGTCGCCATCGGCCGCGACCGGCACGAACTCAGCCCCATACGTCCTCCATGCTTGCAGTGCCGCGAGATATGTCGGCGATTCGACGAGCACACGATCGCCCGGATCGAGGAATACCTTGCCGAGCAGATCGAGCGCTTGTTGCGAGCCTGTGGTAATCAGCACGTTCTCAGCGGAGACAGTAATGCCGTCAGCTCGCATCTGCTCGGCGATGAGCTGTCGCAGTGGTGTGTAGCCTTCGGTTGCGCCATACTGCAGCGCTGTCGGGCCTGCCTGGGTGAGGATGCGTTGTGCGGCATCGGCGATCTCGGCAACGGGAAACGCACCGGGTGCGGGCAGCCCTCCAGCGAATGAGATAACGTCCGGCTGTTCGGTCAGCTTCAGCAGCTCGCGCACTGCCGAGCTTTTTATACCGCGCATGCGCTGCGCGTATCGTCCCGCCCAATTCACTTCCACTATGCACCTCCAATGGGTGAATCACTCTGGATAGTCGGAAGACGAAGCGCCAATGGTTCTTACTGTTCATGCGTGTTCCGATGCAGCCTCATCATACACCCAATGGTAGCCATGTCAGAGAATTTTGTCCAGGGACAATTGCCTTTGGTGTGATGTGACAATGTGCTGATTGATGTATCTCTCTGATTAGCAATCGGCAACAGCAGCCTGCGGCGATAGCTCTTCCACATTGTCTATCAGCGCCTATCAGCAGAAATAGACATCCATTCCCCATTATGCAGGCAAGAATTGCCGTTGTGCGAGTCCGATCCAGATGAGGCTCAATCGCGAGTGGATTGCCCCCATGGATAGCGAAACGTGTAAATTGTCACTGGACAAATTGTTGAATCGGGCGTACGCTACTCGCACATATCCGCACACGTAACTGACCCTACGGACATAGCACTAGGCAGGAGGTATGCGAATGCTGAAGCTTGCCATCGAGCGTGAGTCCGATGTTCCGCTCTACCGCCAGCTTGCCAATCAGCTGCGCAAGCTCATTCGCACCGGCTCCCTGCCTCCTGGTGCGCGTCTGCCACCTGTCCGCGAGGTGGCCGCTGAGTTGGGCCTCACTCGACTGACGGTACACTCCGCGTATGCTGAGCTGCAGGCCCAAGGGTTGACTGAGGCGGTGGTTGGGAGAGGTACGTTTGTCGCGGCGGATGCGCGCACGAGTCCTAGGGGCATGGTAGTCAGCGCTATTCCACCACCGACACCCTGGCTCAGCCAGGGCTTGCTCGCCGAACTGACTCCCGCGGCCGACGCCGGCAATCTGCTTTCCCTCTCATCGGCGCATCCAGCCGCCGAGACATTCCCAGTGCGCGAACTGGGCCGTGCCATACAGGAGACGGTAGCAGATCCTATGTTGTTGGGTTACGGCCCCGTGGCCGGAGAGATGGCTCTCCGCGAGCAGATCGCTACGCTCCTGCTAGAGCGCGGCATCGTCACGCCTCCAGAGCATGTCCTCATCACTGCCGGAGCGCAGCAGGGGATAGACCTGGCCATTCGCTCGCTGACTACGTCTGGAGATGTCGTGGTGGTGGAGGAGCCAACGTATCCGGGCGCGCTGGAGGTCGCTGCACAACGCCGACAGCCGGTCGTTGGCGTTCCCTTTGACGAAGATGGACTGTCAATTGACGCCCTCGCTGCGATCTGCCAGCGTTACCATCCACGCCTGCTCTACATGGTCTCCACGTTCCATAACCCGACGGGTTTCACGCTCGGGTCTGGCCGTCGCCGAGACCTCCTCCGTCTTGCCGACGAGCACGATTTCTTGCTCGTCGAGGACGACACCTACGGCTTCCTGGGGCTGCGCGGTGATGCCTCGATTCCGCTCAAGGCCCACGACGAAGAGCACCGCGTCATCTACATCACCAGCTTCTCCAAAATGGTCTCGCCGAGCCTGCGCCTCGGCGCCATTGTTGCCTCGCCCCGATATCTGCCCGGACTTGCGGCCGCCAAGCAGGGGAGTGATCTTGTGTGTTCTAGCCTACTCCAGCGTGCGCTTGCCACCTATTTGCGGCAGGGTGCCCTACCTCCCCATCTTGAACGGGTCCGCGCGATCTACCGCCAGCGCGAGGAGGCGCTTGACACGAGCCTGCGACGCTTTGCGCCCGCCTGCACATGGACTCGACCCGCTGGAGGATTGAACCTCTGGGTTACACTGCCGGACGGCGTCGAGGAGGCCGACGTCTATCGGGAGGCGCTAGCTCAAGGTGTGACTGTGGCGCGTGGCCAGATGTTTTATCCACAACCGCAAAGGGTTGGTCATCTACGACTCAGCTTTGGTACTCTCACACCAGGCCAGATTGTCGACGCCGTTGCCATCTTGGGAGAAGTAATCCAGCGCCAGCAGGGACGCCGCATGTGGCTGCGCGGCCAGACAGCTCGTCCGCTCGGATGACTGTATCGTTGAGGTGTTTTCAGGTACAATGGCAGCAAAGCACTTGGGTATCCACTCGGCGGGCAGTAACGGTGAGCATGCTGCGTTAATGTGGAGTGTGAGGTACATAGTGCTCTTCATGCGTCCTATGGATGCTGTTCTGTTGAAGCTTTGAGGCACTAGTAGAGGAGTCATGATGGACGACGGACGCCACAGGTTAGAGCTTGCCCCTGAACAGGTACGACGGCTCACCAATTCCGCGAGCTTGGGTTTCGACACCACAGAGCATCTGTCGCCGCCGGAGCGGATGGCGGGGCAGGCTCGCGCGGGTGAAGCTATCGACTTCGCTCTGGAGATTGGGGACCGGCGGTACAACCTGTACGTCTCCGGCGAGCCAGGAACCGGGCGACTGACATCCGTGCTGGCAGCAGTGCAGCGCATCGCTCGTTCACGTCCTGCCAGCCGCGACTGGTGCTATGTCCATCATTTCGAGCAGCCTAGCGAGCCGCGCGTGCTGGCGTTTCCTGCAGGCATGGGTCGCACATTCGCCCGTGATGTCGATGGTTTTGTAATCGCCTGCCGTCGCGAACTGCGCCGCGCCTTCGCAGATGACACGTACGAGCGTCAACGCGCCGACCTGCTGAGGAATGATGAGGCACGCCACAGCCAACTGCTTGATCAGCTCCAGCAAGAGGCGCTGGCACTCGGGTTTCTGCTAGAAGGGACGCCCTCTGGTCTCGCAGTTGTGCCGGTGAAGCCTCAAGCGCCAGCTAGTGTCGAGTCACCAGCAGTCGACGGCGAAGCGCTCAATGAGATTCCGAGCCCAGCAACGCCAGTCGAGCCGCAGGCGCTTTCGCGTGAGGAATTCGAGACATTGCCCGCCGAAGAGCAGCAGCGACTGAGGGCTAATCGCGAACAAGTTGAGGCATTGATCGAGCGCATCCTCCCGCAGATCCGGGCTGTCGAGGAATCCGCGCGCAGTCGTATCCGTCGTCTGGATCGTGACGTAGCGAACAAAGCCGTTGGCCATCTTGCCGATGGATTGGTGGACACCTATGCCTCTGTTGCTCAGACACGGGACTTCATCCATCATCTGAGGCACGATATCGTGCATTACGCCGATGTGCTGCGGGGATCCGAGCAGGATTCCAGGCGGGAGCGTGGCGAAGGGGCACCGGTCGAAGAGGCGCCACACGATACGTTCGACGATGTGACGCCTGATGACGCCGATGCCCTCGATATGTTGAGCGGTGAGAACGCGGCAGGTGACGAAGGCGACGAGAGCGCCGGCTGGGGTGGCGTACCACTGGATGAAGACTTGCGCACCCGCCCTAGCCTTGCTATGCTGTTGCGCCGCTACAAGGTTAATGTGCTCGTCGCCCACAAGCCTGATGACGCTGCGCCGGTGCTACAGGAAGCTAGCCCAACCTATGCAAATCTGACTGGGGCAATAGGCCTGGGCATCCGCGAAGGCATTCCTTATACCGATCACTTGATGATCCGCCCTGGCGCCTTGCATCGCGCGGACGGCGGTTTTCTTGTGGTTCAGGCGCGCGACTTGCTCAGCCATGAGCGCGCCTGGGACGCGGTGAAGCGCATGTTACGCTTTGGGACGATCGCCTTGGAGAATACCGCAGAGTCGCGTAATGGTCCGGCGAGCGCCGCCCTGCGTCCTGAGCCGATGCCTGCTCACGTCAAGGTCATCCTCGTTGGAGACCGCGAGACCTATGCGCTCCTGATGGAGCGCGACCCCGAATTTCACCAACTCTTCAAGGTGCGCGCCGACTTTGATGCGGAGATGCCGCGCACGGCCGAGACCGAGGCCTATTATGCTCGCTTTGCTGGCGAGGTCGCGCGGAGTGCTCAGGCTCCTGCGCTCACCAGCGGCGCTGTCGCGTTGCTCATCGAGGAGAGCAGTCGCTGGACGGACGATCAACAGCGGGTCTCGACGCTCTTGGGGAGTGTGAGTGACCTGACCATCGAGGCTTGCTTCTGGGCCCAGCGCGATCACGCCTCCGTCACGACGCGGCTACACATGGCGCAGGCTATCGCTGCGCGCGAGCGGCGGCGCAGTCTACTTGCCGACAAACTCGACCAGATGGTGCAGCAGGGAACGGTGCTCATTGATACCGAGGGTGAGGTAGTCGGCCAAGTCAACGGCCTCACTGTGCTGCACACCATTGACCATGCTTTTGGCAAGCCGGTGCGCATCACTGCGCGTACGGCCCCTGGCTGGGCTGGCATTCTCGACATCGAGCGTGAGACCAACATGGGCGGACCGAGCCACACTAAGGGCGTGCTGATCCTCGACGGCTATCTCATGGGCAAATTCGGGCAGGAGCACCCGCTAAGCCTGACCGCGAGCATCTGTTTCGAACAGGTCTACGATGAGGTGGATGGTGATAGTGCCTCCTCCGCCGAGCTATATGCGCTACTCTCCTGTCTCGCGTATGTGCCGATCAGGCAGTCGCTGGCCGTGACCGGCTCAGTCAACCAGCGCGGCGAGGTGCAGGCAGTGGGCGCCGTCACTCAGAAGATTGAGGCGTTCTATCGTATCTGCCGCGACCGTGGACTCACCGGCGATCAGGGCGTCATCATCCCGCGCGCAAACATCCGTAACCTGATGCTGCGCGAGGAGGTAGTCGATGCGATACGCGCCCACCGCTTCCACGTCTACGCCATCAGCACCATTGACGAAGGGATCGAATTGCTCACCGGCATTCCCGCCGGGCGCCCGGATCCCAACGGCCGCTACCTGGAAGGGACTATCAACGCCCGCATCAATCAGACGCTACAGGTGTTTGGCGAGCGGGTGCGCGCATTTGGTCCGCCACTGGCTCTTGGTGTGTCTGCGACGCGCCACACGCGGTGATTGTTGTCACATCAGGCGAATCTGGGTGTGGCGCTCACCTCTATGTCTCTCCGGTCATGACGCATGATAGATGATGTGTTGGGATGGTCAAGCCTTTTCTACACTCCGCCGAATGCCGAAAAGCCTCCATCGACAGGTACAACGATGCCTGTGACGAACGCTGCCGCTGGGCTGGACAGCCAGAGCAGCGTTCCGAGCAGGTCGCCGGGGGCGCCGAGGCGCCCCATGGGTGTATGTGCCACTATGGTTGCCCCGCGCTGGGTCCACGCGCCTGTGGCCTGGTCGGTGAGCAGATAACGGTTCTGCTCGGTGAGGAAGAACCCGGGTGCGATGGCGTTGACCCGGATCTGTGGGTTGTACTCCTGAGCCATATGCACCGCCAGCCACTGAGTGAAGTTGGCGACTGCGGATTTGGCCGCGCTGTAGACGGGGATGCGCGTAAGCGGGCGTATGCCACTCATCGAGGCGATGTTGATGATGGAGCCGCTCCCGCGCTCGGCCATGTCGCGCCCAAAGACCTGGCAGCACTGAAAGAGGCCAGTGAAATTGGTGGCGAACACCTGTTGTACGCCGTCGAGGCTCAGATCAAAGAAGGAGCTTGTGTCGCTTGTGGTCGCGCCAGCCTGGTTTCCGCCCGCCGCGTTGATGAGGATGTCCACTGGACCGAAGCGCTCATGTATG
>DASVOW010000133.1:0-18410 GCA_036383155.1 Ktedonobacterales bacterium | reverse complement strand
GCACACAGCCAGCCAAGCACAGCGGCAGCAAGACGTTCTCACTGCTCGCTGGGCTAACCGGTGGCCAGCTACTGGCTTTGGTTTTCGTCGTCCAGGGTGTTTCGACAGGCGCAGTCGCAGCCACTGCGGGACTTACAGACGCCAGGGCGAAGGCGGCGGCGACAGCCATCGAGGAGGAATCGAAATGATGCCTCCAAACAATCCACCGGGCGGCCCCTCATGGGGACCGCCGCCACCCCCTGCCGGACCGCAACCAGCTGGACCAGCCTTCGCTCCTGGGATGCCACCACCCTCGATGAATGGAGTGGCCGTGGCACCTCCGCCAAAGCCGGATCTCCCCAGCAAGCTCACATGCCCCGTCTGCACCACGACATTCGCTCCGCGCCGCACCCATGGCCGCTGCCCCGTCTGCGGTGAGCAAGTCGTCCCAGCAGGTGACGCCTCACGCAATCTGCCAGTCATCACACCCGTCGCAAAGTGGATGTTCCAGGAGGGCAACTGGCGACTCGTTGCTGTAGGGGCATTGCTCCTGTACCAGATCATCATCTTCATTGTCCTCTGGATTCATCTGGCGCAGATCCACGCGCTCTGATGCCCATTGACACCCTTGGAGGAATTCGTATGCGCGCCAATCGCGATACAATCTTCATCGCCACCCTGATCCTGGCGCTGCTCGCCTCGTCGGGAGTGGCCCTCGTCGCTTGGGCAAGCGGCGGCTCGCGTCAGGTCGTGCAGATCAACGGCGGCGGCGACTTCACCAACAGTGCGGACGCTACCGCTACTGCTGGCGGCACACCCGGCGCCAATGGCGGTGGTAGCAATGGTGGCGGTGGATACACTGGAGGAGGTGGAGGAAGTGGCGGCAGCGGTAGTGGTGGCAGCGGCGGCAGTGTCGGCGTCACTGGCGACACGATCAAGATCGGCGGGATCTTCAGCGAAAGCGGTGGCATCGACTCGACAGTCGAGGAAGACACAGTGCGCGCTTGTTTCCAGGCACAGAACGCGCAAGGCGGCATAAATGGCCACAAGCTGCAGCTCGTCTCCTACGATGATGGGCTGAACGCAGACAACGCCTATCAGGAAGCCGTGCGCCTCGACACGCAGGATCACGTCTTCGCCATCGTCGGCTGGCTCGCGCCGTTCGGTGAAGCACGCGCCGCTCCATACTTCGAGCAGCATGGCATCCCCATCGTCGGAGGGCTGGGCGTGCCTGAGGAGTTCGGCAACAAATACTCCTTCCCGGTCTCTCCCATCTTCCACACGGATGGCTACCTCCTCGGCCAGTATGCGGCGACCGCGCTGCACTTCCACCACCCAGGCGTCTTCCTGACGCAGACGGCAGGCATCAACGATGTCGCCAACGGCATCAAGGAAGGCGCACAGGCCAACGGCGTGACGGTAAACAATAACGACGTGGTCTTCGTGCCCTTCGCCGCCACAAACTTCGACAACTACCTGCTGCAGTTCCAGTCAGAGGGCGTAGACGGTATCATCACCCAGCTCGACCCATTCAGCTATGTCCGCCTGTACAGTTCCATGCAACGCACCAACAAGAACTTCCCCCATCTGGCGGGTGCCGGCATGGACAAGCAAAGCGTAGACCAGTCCATCGGCAGTCCTCTCGTCGGAGTCCACAGCTTCATGCCATACCTGGAGGCCCAAGGCAACCCCAACGGCAACGCCGAGGTGGCGAACTACAACAACACCGTCGCGCAATACTACCGCAGCCAGGTCTCCAATATGGACGCCTTCTCCGAGGGATCATGGGTTGCCTGCCGCGTTTTCACCCAGGCGTTAGCCAAGCTCGGCACGAACGTCACGCGCGAAGGACTGGTACAGGCGCTCAGTAGTGGCAGCTATAGCACAGGCGGCATGGCGCCAAACCTCAACTACGGCGCGACCGGAGGCGGGCACGATGCCAGCCACTGCGCGATGTTCATCACATATAACTCCAGCAGACGCTGGCAAACCGCGCAAGGTTTCACCTGCCATTGACAGGCGCGCCCTCCTGGTCCGTCGCTCAACCGAAATGCGGCGAGCAGGCACGCGTTGGCAGCGCCACAATCGAAGAGGCTCCTGGTTCGCCAGGAGCCTCCTCATATCAAGGGGGGTAGCGTACCCCAACCGCCATTGCCGCTCGCCGCACGTCCCCTCTCCCGCGCACGGGGAGGGGCAAAGGTGGGTGCCTCCCGCCATAGAAGTAATGTACTACTGCGTGATAAAAACCTTCGTCCAGGTGTCGAGCACAGCATAGCCGGACGAAGCCTCGGAGTAGTTCGCCACATGGCTGCTCGCCACCCAGAAGCCTTTCTGCTGGTACTCCGGAATCCATGCACCCTGGTTCACCAACTCCTGCTCTGCCTGATTGGCCATCTGCAGGCGCGTAGCCGTGTTCTGCTCGACATCGCATTTGTTCATCAGATCATTGGCAACAGGATCATTGACAGTGCCGGTGTTGGTCGAAGAGCCCGGCAAGAACTGCACCGACAGCCAATCCTGCGGATCTGGATAATCGCCACTCCAGCCAACGTCGGCGAGCTGCGGGGCGTCACCGGAGTAGACCTTCGCGACCAGATCGTTGAAGCTGATGTTATGCACCCTGATCGGATAGCCGGGCAAAGCAGCCCGCCACTGGGCAAGCTCAGCCTGCGACTGCGACACACTATCCGCATCATCGCTGGCATAGTAGTCGACTGGGGTACACTTCGTGATAGCGCCGTTGCAGTGCTGCTGCGCATACGCACTGATCAGTTGCTTAGCCTTGCCTGGATTACCTCTGAGGTTGGTTGTGCCGTCCGGACCAGTCAAGTTGGCATTGTAACCAAACTGCCCCTCGGGAACAATGTGATTGGTAGGGATAACAGAGCCCCCGAGAACCTTGTTGGCAATCACATCCTTGTTGAGGGCGAGCGCAAAGGCCAGGCGCGCATTCACATCATCGAACGGAGCCTTCGTCCAGTTGGGCTTGAGGTAGCCGATGGACAGGTATGGCACAGTATGGAAGTCATTCCGCTGCTTGGCATCCGAATACTGCGAGGCAGGAGGCGTGGCGACATCGAGCTGGCCGTTCTCGTAGTCCCCATATGCGGTATCCGTGTCCTTATAGAGCTTGAAGTCGATTTCCTTTAGCCTGGGCTTGAAACCCCAGAAGCTCTCATTGCGCACAAGGTTCAGATGGCCCCGATGATCCCACAGCTTGACGTTGAAGAGGTTGCCACCGAAACCGCCATGATCGACCAGGTGATCCGTCCAGTGCTGCATACCATACTTCGTGATGAGTTGCTGGGGCTGGGCGAGGGCCACCGGCGTAACCAGCGTGTCGAGGAAGTACGCATAGGGCTTCTCGAGCGTGATCACCAGCGTCTGCGGGTCGGATACGACAATCGACTTGCCGATCAACGTAGCAATCGAGACGGGATTGTTGGCATCAGCGGTCGTCGGACAGGCGCCAAGATTGAAGGCCGTGGCGCCCTTGATCGGATAGAGATACGAGGCCGCGCCAGATGTAGTGCACGGATCAAGGCTGCGATTGAGCGAATAGGCAAACGTGTTCGCATCGATCGGCGTACCGTCACTCCACTTCAAGCCGGAGCGAATCTTGAAAGTATACGTCGAGCCTGCATCGGATACGATAGGCAGAGATTCGGCGGCCCAGGGAACGGCATTCATCGTTGAGTCGAGCGTCACCAGGCTGGGATAAACTAGCAATGCCGCGCTGAACGAGGCATGATCGGTGATGCGCGCCGGATCGAGGTACCGAATGTTGCCCGTATCGGGGACCAGGGCCGCGTGCAGAATCTGCTTCACATCAGACGCAGCCTGGTTTGAGCCGCCAATGTTCATATTGCAGCCCACAAGCAGCACGGCGAGCATACCCAGCGTAAGCACGAACGCGAATCCCGTAAACGTACGTGTGCGCATGACGGCTACTCCTGACGAGGTGGTAGGAATACGACGCGCATGATGGAAGCCGGGTGGTGGTAAAACGCCGAGAGTACTCCTATCGTCGAGACCATCCTGACGACCTGGAAAGAGGTTCCAGATCCGTCTCGCTCTCTATCCTTTTTGCCACGCAGGAAAAAGGCCACGCTGAGATGTTCCTTGCACGTTTAGCTATTCGGCTACAGACATACTTGGAGCATCAAGCACCATGAGTCATATCGATAATACTCGCCTGCTTGCACTTCACAATGGAAACCGCTGTTACACCGTCCTCGAGGGCGCTGCCCCAACGCCCACTTTGGCGAATTGCCTCCCTGCCTCCCGTCTGCCCCTCTAGCGTCCTACCAGCAGAACAATCCACGCGCGCCGCACAGAGCACAGGGACCCTCACCCCAGTCAAGCTGCCCGACCCCGTTGAAACGCTGGGAAGATACAAGGTGGCTCAGTCACAATCGAAGAGGCTCCTAGTTCGCCAGGAGCCTCTCCATAATATTGTCAACACACTCGACTGGGCCACATGCCCCGTCCACGCTATGCGCCGGGGAAGTGGCAGGCGGCAAGGTGCCCAGATGCCTTGGACTCCAGAGGCGGGGCTATCTCGCGGCAGATCGCTTGCGCCTTCCAGCAACGGGTATGGAATGGGCAACCGGAGGGGGGATTCACCGGACTTGGCACGTCGCCCGTGAGAATGATGCGCTTGCGGCTCAGCTCGACCTCCGGATCAGGAATCGGGCTGGCCGAGAGCAATGCAATTGTATACGGATGCTGGGGATTGTTATAGACCTCATCGCTCGTGCCCAGCTCGACGATGTGGCCCAGGTACATGACCGCGACACGATTGCTGACGTGCTTGATCGCTGAGAGGTTGTGAGCGATGAAGAGGTAGGTGAGCTGAAACTCGCGCTGCAAATCACTGAGCAAGTTGAGCACCTGCGCCTGGATCGACACGTCAAGCGCCGAGATGGGTTCGTCGGCAACGATAAACTTGGGGTTCAGCGCCAGGGCGCGAGCAATGCCAATGCGCTGCCGCTGCCCGCCGCTGAACTCATGAGCATAGCGGTTGAGCACATTCGGGCTCATGCCTACGACCTGCAACAAATAGCGGCAACGCTCGTCGATCTGCTTACGGCTGCCATATTTGAAGTTTTCCAACGGCTCGGCGATAACGCGACCAACAGTAAAACGCGGGTCGAGCGAGCTAAATGGATCCTGGAAGACCATCTGCATATGCGCGCGCCGCCGCCTGACCTCCGCTTGGCTGAGCTTGGTCAGGTCGTCGCCGTCGAAATAGACCGAGCCCGCTGTCGGCTTGACAAGCTGCAAAACAGCGCGACCAAGAGTAGACTTGCCGCAGCCGCTCTCGCCCACGAGGCCAAGCGTCTCGCCGCGCTTGATACTGAGATCGACGCCATCCACCGCTTTGACGGAGGCGACGGTGCGGCCAAACAGACCGCCCTGAATTGGGAAGTGGACCTTCAAACCCTGAATGTCCACCAGAGCATTGCTATCAGTCATCGTCGGCTTACCCGACTGTACAGCTTCGACGGCCACGATACATTCTCCCTCTGTGTAATGGGCTACCACAGCACGAACGGAATCAGTACGGATAGAAACACGCGGCTTTTTGATTCGGGCCGGCTGTGTCCAGAGGGGGCAATTCCACGCGGCAGCGTTGCTGCACCTTAGGACAACGTGGAGCAAATGGGCAACCAGCAGGCAAGTTAACGAGGTTGGGTGGTTGGCCGCCGATGGCTGTCAGGCGCGTACCAGGCTGGGTGTCGGAGCGAGGAACCGCGGCGAGCAGCGCCTGCGTATAGGGATGCGCGGGCGTCTTGAAGAGGGTGCGCGTGGGGGCAGTCTCGACGATACGCCCCGCGTACATGACGTGGACGCGGTCGCACGTGCCTGCCACAACACCGAGATCATGAGTAATCAGAAGCGTCGCCGTGTGAAACTCTTGGGAGAGCGCCTTCATCAAATCGAGCACCTGCGCCTGAATTGTCACATCGAGCGCAGTGGTCGGCTCGTCGGCGATCAGGAGTTGTGGATTGCACGAGAGCGCAATAGCGATCATCACACGCTGCCGCATGCCACCGCTGAATTCATGCGGATAGCTGTTAGCGCGGCGGCGTGCCTCGGGAATACGGACACGGTCCAGCATCTCAATCGCACGATTCATAGCGGCGCGATCGTCAAGCTTCAGATGCGCACGCACAGCTTCGGCGATTTGATGGCCAACGGTGTACACGGGATTGAGCGAGGTCATCGGGTCTTGGAAGATCATGGCGATCTTGCCGCCACGCAGCTTGTAGAGCTGGTCCTGATCGAGATCCAGCACCTCCTCGCCACGGAAGAGGATCTCGCCATCTACTATCTTGCCAGGTGGGGAGATCAGACGCATGATCGAGAGCGATGTGACGCTCTTACCAGAGCCACTCTCGCCCACCAGGCCGAGTGTCTCCCCTTCATCGAGATAAAACGACACATCTTCCACAGCCTTCACGACGCCCGAGCGTGTGAAGAAATGCGTCTGGAGGTGTTGTACATCGAGCAGTCTTTCTGCCATGGTTGCCTCTATGTCGTCACTGTCAGGGACAGGTTGAGCACTTGTGAACTACAGGCTCACATAAGCGCGAATAGTAAGGATAGATGCGACGCGCACTCTATCCCGGCTGAGCCAGTGTTAATCCTTGCGGCGTGGGTTGAATGCGTCAGAGACACCGTCGCCAAGGAAGGAGAAGCATAGCACCAGAATGGCGAGGGTGATAGCTGGGAAGAGCACCTCTGTGTACTGGTTGTAGAGTCGCCCCGCGCCCTCCGAGATCATCAAACCCAGGCTGCTACCGGGCGGCTCGACGCCCAGGTGGAGCAGCGACAGGGTAGCCTCGCCGATGATGATGCCGACGATATCAAGCGTGGATGCTGTCACGACGATGCTCAGCAGGTTTGGCACGATATGGCGCAAGATTAAACCGGTGTCGCTCGTGCCAACTGTACGGGCAGCCTCGATAAACTGCTGTTCCTTCAGTTGGAGCGTCTGGCCGCGTACATACCGCGCCATCTGGGGCCATATGGTGATGCCAAGTGCCAGACTCACGAGGACGAGACGTCCAGTGGGGCCAAAGCGATCGGAGAAGATGGGGCCGATTGTCGCCGCCGCAATGATCGCGAAGAGCAGCTGGGGAAATGCAAACATCAAGTCAGTAAAGCGTGCCAGGAAGGCATCGATCCAGCCGCCGTAATAGCCTGCAAGTGTGCCAACCACAAGCCCCAATATGATGTCGAAGAGAATGACGACGAAGGCTACCTGCACAGAGACCTGCACACCTGCCATGAGGCGGGCCAAAATATCGCGCCCGAGGTAGTCATTGCCCAGGGGAAATGCCGCGGAGGGAGGGCTGTCAATGAGCGTCAGCTCTTGATGAGTGTAGTTATGATACACGCTTGGTGGCTCAGGGGTGGTACCCCCCGGACCGCCCTGTATCACTGGCCCTATATGGTCATAGATGAATGGACCGACGAAGCTCACCGCAACCATCAGGACAATGATTGCCAGACAGAACATCGCACGACGGTCGCGTCCGAGGCGTCGCAGGGATGCCTGCAGTGGGGAGAGTGATTGCCCCTCCGTGACCGCCTCGACCTGCCGCTCAATGTCGTGCTGTGTGACTGTGTCGGAGAGCGGACCCAGATCTTTAATGCTGGCCCCTGTCGGAGGCAGTGGTGACAGACCACCACCAGCCGTGCTGAATGCTTCTATATGGCCGGGGTTCGGGGGGAGTTGCTGAGATCCCTCGTCAACCTTCATCGTATCGCCTTCTCTCTCTCTATCTCTTTCTCGCGCGGTACCCAACGTGGCCATAGTGATGACTGGCATGGTGGGAGTTACATGCGAGGGTTGTACCTGTTGTGCCAGCGATTGCGGGCGGGGCTACTCGCTCTTGACGCGCGGATCGGCGAACCCGTATGCGACATCAGTAATCAGATTCATAAACACGATGGCAGTCGCGAGGATAATACCCGTGCCCTGAACAATCGGAAAATCGCTCGAAATGGCCGCGGCAATGGTTTCGCTGCCGATTCCCGGAATGTTGAAGAGTTGCTCGACGACAAAGACGCCAACCACCGCGAAGGCGAGGGCTGGGCCAATAGCTGTTAGCAACGGGATAAGAGCATTCCGGAATGCGTGCTTGCGTACCACGACACCTTCGGTCAATCCTTTGGCGCGTGCGGTGCGCACGTAATCCTGCCCGAGCACCTCGAGCATACTAGCGCGAGTGATGCGTATATAATAGGCGAATATGCCGGCGGCAAAGATCACAATTGGGGCAATTTCCGTGTCAATTGTGCCCCACCCTGAAACCTGCAGACTAGGGAGATTACGCTCATGGAGAAACACCATAAAGACCTGGTAAAACGGAATGATCACGAAACTCGGCAATGCATAGAGCACCAACCCCAACGACTGTATTACCGTATCGTGCCGTGTGTTGGCCCGGACCGCGGCAATCAACCCAAGCGGTACGCCGGCGATTATCGCCAGGACGGTGCCCACGCCACCAAGCGTTGCGGAGGCAGGTAGATAGCGCTGTATCACCGACCAAACGGTGATATTATCGTCGATGTACGAGATGCCCAGATTGAAATGGAGCAGTTGATTCAGATAATCGAGATACTGCTGGTACCAGGGAAGATCGAGACCGTAGAGATGTCGCAGGCGTGCGCCCGCTTCCGGCGTATAGTGTTGCCCCAATTGCGCGAAGATCGCGTCGCTAGGGGCAAAATAGCCCAGGATGAATGTCAGGAAGGTGACGCCGAGTAACACAAAGACCATACCGGCGAGACGTCGTACCACGAAGCGTATTCCCAGCCGGAAGCCGGTGAATACCAGGATAGCCACCAGCGCCAAAATGACGATGAGCGCTGGCAGGTTGGAGAGAAAGTCACTCATAATCCGCCTCATGTCGTTCAAGACAGTGGATGGAGAGATTGGTGAAGCCCTGCTCAGTCTCCATCGTGAATCTAGGTAATGCTGGGCGCCACTCGATCGAGAGGAAATGCCAGAGGCATCTGTGGGCGCTACGCACATGGCACCAAGCAGAAGCCGAGCCGGCGCAGGCGTCGCGGCGCGGAACGAATACGAGCCACGCCTCACAATTGCGGGATTATAGCACCTGACAGCGCTGGCCTCAGCAAGGTCGTGACTGGCAGTATTACCATGTGTTTTGAGGCTAACGCCGCTCACAGTTGTTCACAGGCACAGCTCTATCCCAATCCACCACACCGCTGCCACTGCTGCCTTGTCACGTGCGAGGGCGGTGGACCGGGCAAATATCGGTCCACCGCCCTCATACCCGCCCCGGCGGGAGAAGCGTATTCGGCATGCGCCGCTGTGGCTCCTCCCGCGGGAGGGGTGCTTACTACGAACTACTGGGTGATGTAGATCTTCGTCCAGGTGTCGAGTGTCGGAAAACCGGCAGAGGACTGGGCGAAGTTGACCACATGGTTGCTTACCACCCACGGGCCCTTCTGCTGGTACAAGGGAATCCATGCACCCTGGTTCACCAGCTCCTGCTCAGCCTGGTTGGTGAGCTGCATGCGGGTGGCCTGGTCCTGCTCGATGTCGCCCTTGTTCATTAGGTCGTTGGCCACCGGGTCATTGACGTTGCCGGTATTGCTCGAGGAGCCGGGGAGGAACTGGAGCGACAGCCAGTCCTGCGGATCCGGATAGTCAACGATCCAGGCGATACCGACGAGTTGCGGGGCGTCACCGGAGTAGACTTTGTCGAGCAGATCGTTGAAGGCGATGTTGTGCACCTTGATGGGATAGCCCGGCATGCCAGCCTGCCACTGGGCAAGGATAGCCTGCGTCATCGCCACATTATCCGGAGTGTCGCTCGTGTAGTAGTCGACTGGAGTGCACTTCGTGACGTCGCCGCCGCATTTCGCCTGGGCGTATGCGGTGATCAGTTCCTTGGCCTTGGCCGCATCACCCTTCAGGCTGGTCGTGCCATCGGGACCCTTGAGGCCCGGATAGTAGCCAAGCTCACCCTCAGGCACGATGTGATTGGTCGGAATCATAGATCCCTTGAGCACCTGGTTGGCGATCGAGTCCTTATTAATCGAGATGGCAAACGCCTGGCGCGCGTTCACATCATCGAAGGGGGCCTTCTTCCAGTTGGGCTGGATGTAGGCGGTGGCGAGGTACGGGATTTCGTGGAAATCAGGACGTGCCTTGGCGGCCACATACTGCGCGGAAGGAGGAGCTGAGCGGTCAACTTGGCCGTTCTTGTAGTCGTTGTATGCGGTGTCCGCATCCTTGTAGATCTTGAAGTCAATTTCTTTCAGCGACGGCTTGGTACCCCAGAAGCCCTCGTTGCGCACGAGGTTCAGCTTGCCCTGGTGGTCCCACACCTTGACGTTGAAGAGATTGCCGCCGAAGCCACCGTTGTCGATCAGGTGCTCCTGCCAGTCCTTCATGCCATACTTATCGACGAGTTGCTTCGGCTGAGCGAGGGCAACAGCGGTGGTCAGCTCGCCAAGGAAGAACGCGTACGGCTGCTCGAGTGTGATGACCAGCGTCTGCGGGTCAGATACCACGATCGACTTGCCGATCAGTGTGGTGGCCGAGACAGGGTTTTTGGCATCAGTTTGCTTCGTCGGGCAAGTGCCACCGTTGAAGGCCGCGGCGCCCTTGATCGAATAGAGGTATGAGGCCCCACCGGAAGTGGTGCAAGGATCAAGGCTGCGATTGAGCGAATAGGCGAAGGTGTTCGCATCGATCGCCGTGCCATCGGTCCACTTCAGGCCAGAGCGAATCTTGAAAGTATACGTCTTGCCGTTGTCAGTGACCGTCGGCATTGATTCCGCGGCCCAGGGGATGATCTTCAGATTCGAGTCAAGTGTCACCAGGCCCGGATAAATTAGCACCGCGGCAGTGAACGAGTAGAGGTCGGTGATGCGCGCGGGATCGAGACGCCGGATGTCGATCTTGTTGGGGATGAGGGCTGAGCGCAGGATCTGCTTATCGTCCGGCGCCTTCTGGCCTGCGGTGCCGGTACTGCCGCCGCAGCCCGCCAGCAGGACGGCGAGCATGCCCAGCGTGAGCACGAGCGCCGACCACGTAAACTTGCGTGTTCGCATTACTACTTCTCCTACGATTTGCTGAACAAATACCTACACGATGGAAGCCCGATGGTGATGGTATAGCGCCGAGGGTGCTCCAGCGTCGCGACCTGTCCTGATGATGTTGAAGGAGGTCCTGAATCTGTCTCGCCCTCGATCCTTTGCTTCAACGAAAGGATCGATACCACACCTACAGAGGTCTGCTCATACCTACACCCATCTAGCGGCATTCATGCGTGACTGATCCATACTACGACACGCCACGCAAATATCTCACACAAGGACATTCACGTACGCGTAAATGCTGAGGATATGCGGTGACTTCAAGCGAACTTGAACGTTCTTGATGGTGTGTGACGTTTGTTCTATGTTTGCATAGAACAAACGTCACACACCTGCATAACCCGGCACGTAGCGGTCAGGTTACCTCAATGTGCCGTGATGAACACTCCTTGCCAGACATCGAGCGGAGTAAAGCCGGCGGCGCCAATGCTAAATCCTTGCACATAGGAGCGCGTCTCCCACCAGAGCTTAGGCTGATCGAGCGGCACCCATGCCACCTGTGTCACCAAAAGCTGCTCTGCCGCTTGATAATCGTGGATCCGCTGCACCTGATCTCCCTCCAGGTCCGCCCGCTGCATCAGACTATTCGCTTCTCTGACATCGACATTGCCAGCGTTGTACGGGCTGCTGGGCAGAAATTGGAGGGTGAGCCACTCCTGCGGATCAGGGTAGTCCGCGACCCAATTGCTCACCCAAGATTGGAGCGTCTTGCCGCCGTTAGCATTGCCCGCAAGGGCCGTGAGGAAGGTAGTAGGATCGACCACACTGAGCGAGATAGGATATCCTGGCAACACGTTCTTCCATTGTTGGATCGCCGCCTGCGCCTCAACTTTGAGCATAGGATCGCTGCTACTGACGGTAAGCGTGATGGCGGGGCAGGTACTGAGGGCGCCGTTGCAGTGGTCTTTCGCATACGCCTGGGCCAGCGCTGCCGCCTGTGTTGCATTGCCTGTGAGTGACGGCGTGCCATCGGGCCCCGCAAGTTTAGCGTTATAAGCAGACAATCCCTGGGGTATGAGATGGCTCGTGGCGAGCGCCGCACCCTTCCAGACGCCTGTAACCAGAGCCTGCTTATCGAGGGCAAGGGCAAAGGCCTGGCGCATATGCAGATCATCGAAAGGGGCCATACGCCAGTTCATCGCCACGTAATCGATATCAAGCTGGGGCGTCTCTTGGAAACGCTGCCCTTTATGGGCAGTTGCATACTGGTCGAGTGCCGCAATGCCAACATCGTTCTTGCCTGCCTGCCAATCGGCATACTGCGCCGAGACACTGGGATAGCTCGTCACATCGATCTCATGCAAGAGCGGCTTCTTGCCCCAGAAGGTATCGTTGCGCTGAAGGGTCAGATGACCCTTGTGATCCCACTGTGTCAGTACGAAGAGATTACCGCCGAAATGCTGCTCGGCGAGATGCGCCGTCCACTGCCCGTGATACTGCTGGATCAGCCCCACAGGCACGGCGGCGGCAGCGGGATAGCTCAGCGCGTCAAGAAAATAAGCCACGGGCTTCGCCAGTTTTAGCTCAAGCGTCTGTGGATCGCGCACCGAGATCGCATCGTTGAGCAGCGTCTTGATGACAGGCTGCGTCTGGCCGGCGGCGGCGATGTACGCACCCTTGACACAGGCCTCGCCATTGAACGTGATCGCATCTTTGAGGGCGGCTAGGTAAAACCACGCCAGCGAGCCCGTGCACGGATCGACCGTGCGGTTGAGCGCATACGCAAAGGCAGCGGCGTCGAGGGGCGTCTTGCCATCGCTGAATGTCATCCCCTGCCGCAGATGAAAGGTATACGTCAAGCCATCCTTGCTCACATCCCACCGCTGTGCTGCCCATGGCTTCACAGCGAAGGCCCCGTCGAGCATCACCAACGTGGGCCAGAGCAATTGCGCCACCGAGAGCGAATTGGTGTCGGAGACGGTAGCGGGATCAAGTCCTCTGACATCGCTGCCCCCGGCAAGCACCAGATGGAACGTCTGCTGGCCATCGGCGCTGGGGTGCGCCGTGTTGCCTGGTACGGAGGATGCGCCAAAAGGAAGATTGCAGGCTGCGAAGGCGAGTACAACCATGACCATGAGACAGACACGTGTTGCCATCGTTGCGAAAGCCTTGCGGCGCATGCACATACTCCTTGCCAGCATACCAGACATGACGAGCAATACCCGTGTGGGCGCTACGTACTCTTGACACTCTTTACACGCTCGATAGTGGCAGAATGAGACATCGCCTGACAAATGCCCACGCCACCCCCATTTCATGAACGTGTGTGCGACAGCACGGTAGCACGAACAGGCCAAAAGCTACATTCCTTGCTCATTCGGCGTAGCTCCAGGGCATTTCGCATGGTAGAGGCGGGGTGCCCATGACGGCGCACCCTACCCCTGAGAGGATACAAACGCTGCCGTGCCTGTTCCCGGCGAGTCGCCGCTGGCAACCTCAGCGTAGACCTCATGCCCGATGGGATCGCTGAACGTGTACTGCAGGCTGGTACCCGCAAAACGCACGGTCAGTCTGTTGGGTTGCAGCTCACGGGCATCCGCGGGCTTGAGCAGGCTGGCAATACGAATCAGTTCATTCTTGTCCATGCCGTCGCGCTGATCGCCCACAATCCAGTACACCACTCCATCGCGCTCGAAGATGAGCTCGCTACGCACACCAGACTGCCACTGCCAGTGGAGCCGATCATCGTTACCGTCCATCATGCGGTGGCTCACATCTCGTGTGGCCCACGTACCATCTACATAGACGGCCGGCGTATCCCCAATATTCACAAGCGATTGCGAGCCATCCTGAATTACCTGCAAGACAGCGGAATATTTGTCATTGATCCGGAACTCACGGATGTCGAGCACGCCAGTGCCACCTGTGTGGCCCTCCAGCGTATATTGCATCTCGACAATCGGCCCGTTCGAGAAGTCCGTCGGATCCTGAGGACGCACACCTTGATAGAGATAGTTGCCAGACATAGAGCCAAGCCACGACACTGGCATGCCTGGATCAAAGGCGCGCGGATGGTGAGCATTCGTTGAGATGATCGGAGCACGCACATTGGTCGGATACGAGGGCACCTGCTGTACCCCAGTCTGACCGAGCAGGATGCGCACGCCGGCCGCAAAGGATGGCGTGGAGATTGCCACTGTCAGCGCCATCAAAAACATCACGGTTGTGAGGCTGGCAGCCAGTGGGCGGCTCATGCGAATCAGCGAATCCCGTAACGCCGTGAAAGCCAGCGCCAGATACTGGTGCTCGAATAGGGGTGCGCGTTGCAGCCGCAGCCGGCGCATCACGCGATATATCAGCTTCTGCTCGAAGCCGGCCTCTGCTACCTCAAGCCGCTCATCGTTCAGCAGCGTCTGGGCGTAGAGAGGTGGTAGCTCCTCACGCTCAAGTGCGAAAAGCTCGCGTAACTCGCTAGCGAATGCTGCCTCTTCGACAGAAAAGTCGTCGGGGAAATAGGGTTCCTCGGCATCAGGCCCTTCTGTCCAAGCGTCGCCAGAATTAGCGCGCTCGAACCCGCTCATGTGTTCGCTCCTCAAGGGCGTCGCGCAGTGCTTTGCGCGCGCGCCATAACCGTGTATCGATAGCGTGGCGAGTCAGACCGGTCTTACGACAGATCTCCTCAGTTGACGCTAACTTAAAATAGCGCATATAAACTAGCACACGGTCAAGTTCAGAGAGCGATTCAAGGGCTTGCCACAATTCCTCACGGCGCTCGCGTTGTTCGAGCAGGCCTTCCATGCTGTTTTCGGCGAGGCGGAGAGCGGACGGTTCGATAGGGAACCCATCGCCATCACGAGAGCTCGAATGATCACTGTTGTCCAGAGAAGTCATCGAGACTGCTTGGCGGCGCTGGATTTGTCGCCTGCGATCGAGAGCAATGTACTTGGCGCGCATCGTGATCCAGGTGCGCAGCGCGCCGCGCGTGGGATCATAACTCTCAATCTCCTGCCACACCGCGATGAACAAGTCGTTCGTACACTCCTCAACATCTTGAGGAGTGCCAGCATGATCAAGCACAAGCCGGATGAAATAGGACATCTCGCGTGAGTAGCGTTTGATCAACGCCTCAAGCGCACGTGCATTGCGCTCGATCAATTCTCTATAGAGAGCTTCGTCGGGCAAGTCATCGTGCACCTGTCACTCCTCACGCTACCATGATGCCGGCAGCATTGCCGAGCCATGCCAAAGCAGGCTATGACTGTAGACGACATTGTCCGTTTGTGACCGGTGGTGCGTAGTCTAATCTCTACTACGTCGCACCACAACATTATCTCTCACACTGCAGACTGGCTGGTGAGAGGGAGCAGGACCCTCCTCGGAGCTCGCACCAGGAGTCGGCCCATACGCCAAGCACGTTTCCATCAACGCAGGTCTCCGTCGACATACGCCACATCCACACTCACCGCCATGAATGGTTCTGGTATCGCGCATTGTGCTTGAATCTTGGATAATTGTCAAGAGGGAACGCTCGTTCAAAATGTCACACGTGTCCTCGCCCAAATGCATAGCCGCCATCACGTGTGGCATAACTACTGAAAAGCATGCCGGATAACCGCATTTTCCTAGGCACACGGGCGCAAAAATCGCCACAACAAAGCTGCAATGATACGGAGAATACACGTGGTAGAACGACCGGACGCTCCTCCCTGCATCCAACGCTCCGCGCTCCACCTCTATCAGCTCTACGACATAAGCGATAGCATCGATCTAGAGATAGCGCGCACCACCATCACTACCCCAAGTGCCCGCGTTCGCCCGGTCGTCAGTCGCGGCGCCAGCATCGACATCCCCCAGCTTCCGTTGGAGATCAGCATGGGCACCGTTCCTCTGACCCTCAACGACTTCCCTCTCACCGGACACCTGCACGCGCGCATCTACGATCTGGGCATCATAGCCTTTCGCCTAATCGTCCCATTGCCAGAGCCGCTGGAATGGGAGCAAGCCGCCATGCTGCTCTCCGAAGTGCTGAGCTACCCACCAGCCGTGATGGACATCTTCAATCATGGGCTTGACGAGCTGCATACCACGCTCACCCCGGCGATACAGCGTCCAAATGCCACGATCCGCCAGGAAGACTACACAATTCTGATCGTCGAGCGACTGGCGCCCGGCACCCCAGCATCGCGGCTCGCCCGTCACCCCGCGCTACTACGCACAGCGCTAGGCGAGCGCAAACCGCTCAGCGAGACGGTACAATCACTCGCCACCTCACTCAGCTACTACGTGGACGACCTGATCCTACTCACCTGGAGCGCCGCCATCGTGATCGAGCCTGATGCCGCCGCCCGCGACGACGCCACGCTCCTGTTGGAATTCGCCAACGTGCAGCTCCTGGCGTTTCGTTCCTATGATGATGAGGTGGGGCGCGACCTCCGGCGCATCACACCACGCATCGCTCGCGGCCGCCGCCCCGTCTGGGTCTGGCTCCGCCTGCAATCGTCGTCCCGCTTCCTGCGCGAGATATACTCGCTCATTGCCGATATCACCGATACCAGCGCGCGCGTCGAGAACGCCCTCAAAGTCACCGAAGATGTCTATTGGAATCGCGTCTACTCAGCAGCCATCACGGTATTACGCGTTGAAGCATGGCGCACCGGCATCGCCGAGACACTCGGCGTGCTGCGCCAGACTGCGTCCCTACTGCGTGACGAAGCGCAGACCGCCTGGGCGTCGCTGCTAGAGGTGCTGGTGATCGTGTTGATTGCTGTCGAGCTGGTCGTCGCCCTCATCAGCATCCACCACTAAAGGTGCCGCCTAGTAGAGGTCACGTGGCGCACCAGACTCGCGACCCGGCCTCTCCTCCTCGCGCGTGGTGTCCTGTGCAGCCCGCACATTTGGGTATTGGTCGCTGCCAGTCTTGCGCTCAAATTTCTGCGCACGCTTCATCTGGCGCTTGGCTTCCTCTTGCTCGTGACGGATATGCCAGTGCCGCTGCTCGCTTTTTCGAGAGAATGCCGTACGCTTAGACATCCGTGCCAGCCGTTCTACCCAATAGGGGGTCTTCTGAGTGTGGCAAGTGGCAAACGTCCAGGCAATCGCGTGTAGGGATGTCGCAAGTGTAGTACGGCATGAGCTACACGTCAATAACAAAAGTGCGAGGCGTGCAGTTACTTGAGGCACTGGCGGGCTGGTACGTTTCACGTACTGGCATCTCTTGCGTTGCTGGTCCACAATGTAGAGGAAGATCTCTGTTGAGGAGCAAGACACCTATGGCACAGGCACGGCAGACGGCGAATCCAGCAACTCCAGCGGCCCGACCGGGTTCGTGGCCCGTCTGGGTCAAGACAGCGCGTCCATTCACACTCACGGCAGCCGTCAGCCCCGTGCTGGTGGGAACCGCCGTGGCAGGCTACGAGGGGACATTCCACCCCATCATCTTTATAGTGACGCTGCTCTCGTGTGTGTTCCTACAGATCGGCGCGAACTTCTTCAACGAATACTTCGACCACCGCTACGGTCTGGATAGCGCGGAATCGCTCGGTGCCAGCACCGTCATCTTCACAGGCGAGCTAACGGCGCAGCAAGTGCTACTCGGTGGTATCGGCTCCTTCGTGCTGGCCGCCCTCCTCGGCGGCGTCCTCATCTTCACCATCGGTCCGGTGATCATCCTCTTCGGGCTGGCGGGACTGGCGATAGCGTACTTCTATAGCGCCAAGCCGTTCAAGTTCGCCAGTCGCGGCCTTGGCGATCCGCTCGTCTATCTGGCAATGGGCTTCCTGATGACCTGGGGCGCCTACTTCGTGCAGATTCCCCACTGGTCATGGCGCGCATTCGCCGCCAGCGTGCCCGTCGGCCTCTTGGTGACGGCTATTCTGAATATGAACAACACACGCGACTACGAAGACGACTTGAAGGTACACAAACGCACGCTACCGGTGCGCTTCGGGCGGAGCTTCGGCCAGCGCTACCATGCGACGCTGCTGATCGGTGCATACATCGCCACGACGATCTTCGCCCTGGTGGGCCTGCTGCCACTCCTCGCGCTTGGCGTCTGGCTGACATTTCCATTTGCGTACACCAACGTGCGCGATGTCCTCGCGGCGACAGGGCGGCGCGCATTTATGATTGGCATCAAGCGCACCTCACAGCTCCACCTGATCTTCGGCGCGACGCTCGCCTTCACGATACTGCTGGCCACGCTCTTCCACATGCCCCGCTAGCTCGCCATTCGCGAGTACCAGCGGCGATGGCGGCAAGCTATCAGGCAAACTCCGTCTGCATCATAAGCGCCCAGCGGAGATCTTCGGCCCCGTCCCACTGGCGCTCCAGCCTCTTAAGGC
>DASVOW010000132.1:0-6863 GCA_036383155.1 Ktedonobacterales bacterium | reverse complement strand
GCACGCATCGTCACGCTGATTGAGAATAACGCGCCCGAGACACGGAGCATCCTCGGTGAATTGCACCGCCACGGCGGGCACGCGCACGTCGTCGGGCTGACGGGCTCACCCGGCGCGGGCAAGAGCACGCTGGTGATGCAGCTGGCGCGAGAGCTGAGGCGGCGCGAGCAGCGTCTGGGGATCGTCGCAGTCGATCCGAGCAGCCCCTTCACCGGCGGCGCGCTCCTGGGCGACCGTATCCGCATGCAGGAGCTTGCGGGCGACCCAAATGTCTTCATTCGCAGCATGGCGAGCCGGGGTAGCCTGGGCGGGTTGGCGGCCTCGACGCGCGATGTGGTGCGCGCACTCGACGCAGCAGGCTTCGACACAATCATCATCGAGACGGTGGGCGCAGGCCAGGCCGAGGTGGAGATCGTGCGGGCGGCGCAGACCGTGGTGGTGGTCACGGTTCCCGGCATGGGCGACGATATCCAGGCGATCAAAGCGGGCATCCTTGAGATTGCCGATGTCTTTGTCGTCAACAAGGCCGACCGCCCCGGCGCCGACCAGACGGCTGCCGAGCTACGCATGTTGCTCAGCCTCGACGCACAACGCAACGAGCGTGCCTGGCGCGTGCCTATCGTCAAGACGAGCGCGGCCAGCGGCGAGGGCATCCCTGAGCTGGCGGATAAGCTGGCCGCCCACCTGCAATCGTTACGTGAGACGGGGCAACTCGCCAGCCGCAGCGGACGCCAGGCGCGCAGCGAGATGCTGGCGCTGCTGCACCAGGCGATGCTGGCGCGCATCGAGGCGACGGTCGGCCCGGAGGAGTGGAGCCGCCTGATCGACGAGGTTGTCGAGCGCCAGACTGATCCGTACACTGCGGCCGATCTGCTCGCCCGGCGTATCGGCCTCACTCCCCACGATTTGTAGCATCGCTTGCATACCCACGGCCCGGCCCTCTCGCATCAAAGAGGGTCGGCTCCGCGCTTCGGCATGATCCATGCGTATGTGGTGGACGCGAGACCTGTGAGGGACACTTCACTGCTCATCTCGGTGATGTGATACGTCCGCTATAGGACTCAGCCATATCGGCGATGCCAAATTCATTCGTGTTCGTTCTACAGGATATGGGCCGGTCGAACAGGCAGCGTACAGGAGCGTGCGACAACGCTGGTACGGACACAAGCCCCTTTGCCTGTAGAGACGAAGTAGAACCGACCGGATGGTGATCGCTGGAGAAGAGGATGTGGGGACCATGCAAGAAGTGAATGGTGAATACACGTATGATGCAGCCGTAAGTAGATCGCGTCGCGCTGTGAATGCTGCACATGCACCGCGACGAGTGCGTCGCGCGAGTCTGGCGCTGGCACTCAGCCGGCTGGAGCGCGAGCATGTGGCACTATTGCTCGCCATCTGCGAGCTGGAGTCGGCCTCGGATGGCGATGGTGAGGGCATGGCGCTGCGCAAGGCGCTGCTGCCGATGCTCCGCGAGGATCTGCGCCAGACGCAGCATGCACTGGCACTGGCCGCACGTGGCGCGTATGGCTCGTGCGAGGAATGCCACAAACCGCTGGCCGCGCGCCATCTGGAGATGAAGCCCGCCACTACGCGCTGCCCCGAGTGCGCCACTCGTGCCCGCCGCAGCACCCAGGACTAGCACGTACTGCCCCAGCGCAGACCTATTGTCGCGGTGCATGCGTGCATGTGTAGCCGCTAGCCTTGAGATAAGGTGCGTTTGCAGGGATGACGCTATGCCGCGCCTAATCCTGCACTTCGATGAGACCTTGCCATACGACGCCCTCGCCAGCTAAGACGTTCACCGAGATTTGCCCGGTAGGCGGATGCAGGTCAATCACGCCATGCTGCTGGATCGCCGGAGTACATTGAAACGTCTCCGACTCTGTCGCCAACCTGGTAGCATAGGTAATGTCAAGCGGGCCTGCCCCTTCACAGACAACCACAACCTGAAATGACTTCGTTGCCTCGAACGTGCCGCCAATGGTTACGACGCCGGAGCTGGCGTAGCCGATGCGCAAGACGCTATGCCAGCCCGGCTCGTCCGACAGGACGGGCAGCGTGGGCGTCGCAGTGGCAGTTGGTGTGGATACAGATCCGGGAGTGGTGGCTGTCTTAGGATTCGCTGCCATATCACATCCAGCAAGGCAGCAGCCCAAAACGAGAATTGTACAAACAGCTAGAAGTGCGCGCCTGTCGCTAGCTACTTGGTCGTATCTCAGGGGCAGTGATGCCATAAGTTGCTCATCCTTAACTGTTATGACTGTAGAACCATTAACTGAGCACTCAGGGAAGCAAGGCTCCATTGCTTCCCCTCACACACATCCGTCGAGGAAATCCCCCTATGGATTGACTGCCCGCCCGCAGTCCCAGGTGCCTTCCACTTGCTCTCCGCCGTTCGCGGTAAGTTTGAACGAGCCGGTGCGCAGGTCGGAGTTGACGGTCACGTTTCCATAGCCGATCAGGTTCTGCCCGCTCTCAGAGCGCACCACGATGCCGATATTGCCATAGGAACCCGCGCCAGTGTAGGGCGCATTCTTCTCCTGGCCCGGCGAGGAACCGTCGGTCAGTGGGCCGAGGGTAAAGGAGAGCGCCGCAGAGGTAAGGTCGCGGTTAGGAAAGCCGAACGCCGCCTTCCCCTTGTTGGTGTTAGTCCCGGCATAGCATTGCGCGCCTGTCACCGTGCGGTCAAAGGGCTTCGTGATATGCGCGCCACCCATGCCGGCGGGTGCAGATGCGGACGTGGAGGTCGGCTGTGAGCCGCCGGTCGACGAGCCACCCGCCCCCGTTGTGGTGCCAGTACACGCGGCAAGAACGATTACCGCGATGAGCAATGGGGCCGCAAGCAGCACGCGAGCGGCACCGTGCTTCAATCTGAAAGACGCCTTATATGTCAACGTTGCCTCCTCACTATAGCAAGAAGCTAGCAATACATGCGGCAAGTATACACATGAGGTCGCCTGTTGTCTGTGATGCGGCCCACAGTGCGCAACCGCTGCTCGATTTGCACAATTCCTGGCAAACTCTATTTCAGCAACACAACATTTCTGGTCGTCTGTGCACACTGCTGCTACACTTTCTTCCCACCCATGCTATACTGAGCAGCGCGGCGCGTTTGGCTGCTGAATGTGCTGCGCGAGCGAGTGATGAGCAGCGGAAAGGTGTCGCATGAGCAATCAGCCCCCGTATGGGTATGATCCGCAGAACCCTTCAAGCGGATATCCGCCTGCCTATGGGCAGGATCCGCCGACGTACCCGGCGCAAAACTATGCTTCTCCTCAGGCCTACACGCCACAGCCGGATCCAACGCCCATGCCGGGGTACAGCTCGTCGCCTAGTTATCCACTTCAACCGCCGACGTATCCGCAACAGTCGGGGTATAGCTCGTCACCCAGCTATCCGCAGCAGCCGGCATACCCACCGCCCCCACCCTCCTATTCGCAGCCGCTTTATCCAGCCACCGTTGCGAGCACTCCGCCGCCAGGGCAACCGGGGATGCCTCCGGCCTATTCACAGCCGCTCTACCCCAACGTGCAGCCCGTGATGCCCTCCATGCCGATGTATGGAGCACCGATGATGGTGGGCGTGCAGTTGCCGGTTGCGGATCCAGGAGCAGGCCTTGCGACGACGAGTCTTGTCCTCGGCATTATTGGTCTCGTTTTCAGTGTGATTGGTCTTACGCCGTTCACTGTTCTCTTCTGTGGCGGCCCCGCATTTATCCTTGGCATCCTGGGTATTGTCTTTGGCGCCGTTGGCAGACGATCTGTCACCCGAAAGGGACAGGCAACTGCTGGTCTCATCATGTCTATCATCGCGATTGGTTTGCCAATCGTTGTATTTGTACTGTTCGCACTTAGCGGCGCCTTTGCCGCCGCCAGTCAATAGTCACCAGGCGTTTCCGTAGCGCCATATGTCAGAGGGATGTCTCTCGCCGAGCATCCCTCCAGTGTTGTCTCTTGTCATCCCGCTGCATGACGTGCATGGGCACGGCAAGCTCCGCTGTGCCGTGCGCCGCTTCTCAGCCATGCTATACTTAGACTCAGCGGTACGTTGATCTGCCAGGCGTGCTGCCTTGACGTTGCTCCGGCAGTGAGGAGATACGCCTTTGAGTAGTCAGCCACCGTACGGATACGATCCGCAGAACTCGATGGATTCTGCCAGCAGCTCTACCCCTTCCGATGGGCAGGACCAGCCGGCATACCCTGCACACAGCACTACTCCTGCGCAGAATCCCGCACACCTGCCGGAATCAACACTCGAACCGGCGCCAACGTACCCACCACAGGACCACGCGCCCCAAATGGTGCCCGCGCTCACACCGGAGCCAGCACAGACGGACTATCCAATATTACAATCAGAGCCAGAACCACAACCGGAACCAACACCACAACCCACCTTCAGTTCCGAGGCAGAATCGACTACACAGACAGCGGAACCAGAACCAGAACCACAACATGGCTATGTCGTCACTCCCGAGCCAGTTTCCCAGCCAGAGCAAGCCGCGCCATCGGCGTCGATGGAACCAGAGGTGGCGTACTTACCACAAAGCGACGCGACTCCGCTGACTGATGCGCCACAACAGGAGCAGACGCAATCAGAGCTAACACCTGCGCCCAGCTACGATGCCGCGCCGGACGATGGCTTCACCATTGATCCAGCCCTGCAATTTGGCTACGTTTCCGCACCGAGCGCAACGCCCCTAATGGAGCCTACGCCGACGCCGGAACCGGAACCAGAGCCACAATCGGTTTCGGCACCACAGCCAGACTCGCTACCCAACTACGAGTCTGTGTCAGAGGCGATGCCTCAACCGGAGCCAACACCTTCGCCCAGCTACGATTACAGCGAAGCCGCAGGACAGGGGGAGGCGACACAGCAGGCAGAACCGATATCACCGCCTACCTACAGTTCCTGGCCTGAAACACCACAGCCAGCGCCAGCACAGCAGGCGCAGCCTACCCTCGAACTGGAGCAGGCCCAGCCAGAGCCAGCACCACTGCCGAGCGATGAGGCTGTTTCCCAGTCGATGGATAGCCCCACCCCGCAGGTAGACTACGCACCACAGCCGGAGCCGACGCCGACAACACAAGCAGCATCAGCATTACAGGCGGGCGATGTATTGGAGCCGGAGCAGGCACCACACTCAGAGGCGGTACAGCCGGAGCCCACACATCATGCTGAGCCGGCCCCTCAAGTGGATCAGGCTCAGCCGGAGCCTGCGGCTAGCTCAGCCTCATCTGTGGACTACGCAGCCGAGTCTGAGCCGGTGCCACAACAGCAGATAGCGCAGCCGGAGCAGCCGCAACCGGAACTAACGCCGGCAGTACAAGCGGAACCGGCGCCGCAGCCAGCACCGGCGTCGCAACAGGAGCCAGTGCCACAACCCGAGGTGACACCACAACTTGCGACGCCGCCGCAGCAAGGGTACCCGACGCAGCCAGGATCAACCGCGCAACCGGCACAGGCACCCTTGCCAGGCTATGGCTCTGCGCCCGCGTACCCACAGCAGGCAGGTTATGGTCCGGCGGTGGGCTACGCGCAGCAGCCGGGATACGGTGCGCCGCCAACGTATCCGCAGCAGCCAGCATATCCACCACCGCCTGCGCCACCTGTGACCTACTCACAGCCACTCTATCCGGGAGCGGCACCGAGTATGCCACTGCCACCCGGGCAGCCTGGGGTGCCGCCAGCGTATCCACAAGTGCCTTACCCAAACATGCAGCCCGCGATGCCTTCGGTGCCAATGTATGGCTATGGGTACGGCATGCCGGTGCCGATGGTCGATCCAGGGGCAGGTCAGGCGACGGCGAGCCTCGTGCTTGGCATCGTAGGTCTGGTCTTCAGCCTTGGTAGCTTCTCAGGGTTCTGCGCATTCCCTGCAGTCGTCCTGGGCGCCCTGGGCATTGTCTTTGGGGTGATTGGCCGGCGCTCGACTACACGCAGGGGGCAAGCCATTGCGGGTCTGATCATGTCGATCATCGCTGTTGTGCTGGCTGTCCTCATCTTTGGCGTGATCCTCATTGGGATCATCGCGTCCAGTTCGAGTTCGATCAGTAATTAGTGGTGGGAGTTCGCCCGCCACCGCTTCCGCATGGCCGTGCGGCATGCGACAATTACCCGAGGGATGTCGTACCAGGCATCCCTCTTTTGTTGCCTCTTGGCCCTCTATCTCCACGCTGTTAGCATTGACGCGGTACAATACCACTGTCCGCTGTCGTCCCAGCCGCATATCTGCAAGCATTGGCACCACACAAGACGGGAATATACCTCACTCCCTACCATGTGCTCTCGCGAGGCAAGGGCTGTGAGTGAGGCAGGACGGGCGGCAGTTGCCGGTCTTGTTGTTTGTTTGCAGCCCGTGCGCGTGGCGCACCAACTAGCCAAAGGGGGAGTGCCACCGGGGCACTCGCTGTCATACACTATCCACTGTCGTCCCATTCCACGAGCCCCGTGCAGCCTGTCCGTCGAACACGTGGCTCCATCCATCCACTCAGCGACATACGTCCAGATGCAAGCCCTGATCCGCGCCGGGTTGTCCGCGCACGACGGAAGATGGGCGCCCGTCAAGGAGATGTTCTCAACACATGGCACACACCAGCAAACCCGCCACTATCGGCCAGCTACGCGAAAGCGGCTACCGCGTCCACTCTGTCAAGGACGAGATGCGCAAGAATCTGATTCACAAGATGCGCGCGGGAGAGGAGCTCTTCCCCGGCATCGTCGGCTATGAGGAGACGGTCATTCCTCAGGTCGAGAATGCCATTCTCTCGGGGCAGGATATCGTGCTGCTTGGCGAGCGTGGCCAGGCCAAGACGCGCATCGCGCGCAGCCTCGTCAACCTGCTCGACGCGGAGACGCCGGCGATC
>DASVOW010000131.1:0-8973 GCA_036383155.1 Ktedonobacterales bacterium | reverse complement strand
CGCTGTGCTCTAGGATTTTGGAGCTAGGGACATGCGCATTCGGTGACAGACGACCTCCTACTCGCTATACTGGGTGAACACTTGCAGACACTCGAACACCACCGAGGAGAAGGATGCGCGCACCGATGCGAAAACTCCCTACACTGCCGAAGATACCGAAGATGCGTCCACAAGCAGTGGCGACGATCGCCGTGGGACTCGTCGCTGCAGTGCTTCTGCTGGCCTATCGTGGTGGAGCATTCGCCGCGATGAATCCGCCAGCGACTGGGCAGACGCAGGCGGCTGCAGGCTCGCTCGGGCCTCCACAGGCCACTGCCGGCGTATTGGGGATGCATTCGCGCAGTGATGTGTATGGACTGGGACCGCAGGCCTCTGCTGTGGTCAAGGCGGCGATGAGCCAGGTTGGCGGACGCTATGCCAATTACGGAGATACGCCAAAGACGGGTTTTAGCTGTGTGGGACTTGTGCATTGGAGCTTTGCGCAAGTGGACCTCACTGTGCCGGAATCGGCACCTGCCCTCGCCACAGCGTACCCGACGATCAAGGGCGCGATGCCTGATGGCGCGCACCTCATGCCCGGCGATATCCTCCTCTTCCAAAATACCGCCTGGGCGGGCTATTCACACGCCAGCATCTACGTTGGCAACGGCAAGATGGTCTCCGCAGACTCGTATGAGACGGGTATTCGCTTAGAGGCGTTTAACACGCCGTACTGGGTGCAGCATTGGGCTGGCGCAGTACGGGTTCCCGCACTCGTCCAGGATATGGCTCCGACGCCAGCGCCTTGATGGTGCTGCCGTTCTGCATCGCGCTTGCGGGTCTCAGTGCGATGTCGTGGACGCAGCCTCACAACCGATCAGGTCGTCGAAGCAGGAGCCATCGTTGTAGACAATCACCACCTTCTTGATGGTTGGGAACTGGGTAAGTGTCGTAGTGATTTCGTTGCGCGCGACTATTGCACCCGTGTCGCCCAGTCCCCGGACGGTGCGGCAGAACTGCATCGTCGCTGTGCCCACCTCCGCGCTGGTGCGATTCCGATCAAGGATGATCAGGATGTCATTCCCATTGCAGGACGAGGTTCCACTCAAGGATCCTTCAAGCGGTGTGTAGTAGCCCGCCGCCTTCTCTGCTGCCGTCGGTCCCGCGATGAGCTGGCTGATACTGTAGGTTGCCACGCCCAAGGTCGACGACGTGCGGTTCACCGCAAAGACGGCTCTCGGAGCATTATCTGAATCAGGATGCTTCGAGAAGTACACCTTCACGGGATAGCCGATTTGCGCACCGGACAGGCAAGCATTCTGACCCTGCAAGTCGTCGAAGCAGTTGCCCTGGTAGTTGAGGATAACGACTTTCTTAATCGCTGGAAATTGTGTCAGCGTGGATGTGACCATTGCTGACATACGTGGGCCCGCGAGTTCGCCGGGGATGTCCACGCGACGGCAGAACTGGAGTGTCGCCGTTCCCGGCTCGGATGTGGAGCCGCGATGATCGAGGGTCAGATCGAAATCACGGAAGGGGCCAGCGCAATAGGATTGCAGAGCGAGCTGGCCGTCGAATGGTGAGTAGTAGCCTTGCGCTCGCTCTGCCTGCGTCGGCCCTTTGAGCATTTCCTCCAGAGCGAACGTGGCCTGATCATTCGTCCCGATCGTGGTGGTAGCGCGGGTGAGCGCGAACACGGCGAGCGGGTTGCTATCTGAGTCGGGGTGCTTGGTGAAGTAGACCTTGACCGTAGCAGCACTCGTCGTAGGGGTCGGCGTTGTGGTGCCGCCCGTACTGGTGGTGCATGCAGTTATTAACACTGCGGCGATGGTCACGATGGACGAGACTAGGGCGACTCTGGGCCACTGCTCAGCATGAGATACCCATCTTAGTCGATTCACTGGGGCACTCGTCCTGCCCCTTTTCCACGGAAATCTCACAGTCGTCATGAGAAGCCACTCCTTACATGTGCATCCGTGCTACAGATTGCCTATCCAGCGGCGAGCTCAGCCTATTACCCGCAGCACGGCCAAACATGCTCCGTGGCCTCTGGATGAAACACCACGTGGTGCAGGCGATAGGCATCGAATATAGCGTGTCCCCTGGAGGTCACCAGGAGGTCACAAAAGTGGTTCATTGACTCCCAGCTATATCACGGTATTGGCATCGAGTTTCGACGGAATTCGGAAAGGGAGCGAATCTCGCCCGGCTTCTGCCATGGTGATTACAGGCGCATAGCTGTGGCGGGCTCTTGGGCATGCCTGGTCCGCTACACGGAAAGTGTGAGCAGTCGAAGCAGGCACTTGACACAAACACAAGCGTATGCTACCCTTGCTGACATAGTTGCTTCAGTGAACGAAAGAAGTTGAAGACAGCCATGCGAACGGGTAGCAAACGGCTCCTGCGCGATCTCAATCAAAACCTGGTGCTCAACACGATTGCCTCACATGAGGCGATCTCACGCACCGATATCGCTCATGAGACTGGGCTCCCCGCTGCCACCGTCACACGGATCACGCGTGAGTTTCTCGACGCTCACTTGATCACCGAAGAGTTGGCTACTGAGTCAGGCGGGGGGCGCCCGCCGATTCTGCTGCGAATCAATCCAACGACGGGCTTCATCGTCGGCGTGAAGTTACGCGAGGACAGCATGACAGTCGCGGTGTGTGACCTCGGCAGCGTTGTTATCTATACGCGCGAGGCTACGCTTCCTGAGGGCAAAGAACCGGAGGCGGTCTGCGACGCCATTGCCACCGCCGTCAGCGATACGGTGCGGGCGGCACAGGTGCCAGAGGAGCGGTTACTCGGTGTCGGCATTGGCGTGGCTGGTCTCATTGATTCAGTGGCTGGCATGTGTCGCTACTCCGCCATCATGGGCTGGCGCGATGTCGAACTTCAGGTGCCGTTGGAAGCCAGACTAGGGGTGCCAGTATGCGTCGACAATGACGTGAACACGCTGGCAGTTGCCGAGCGCCTCTTTGGGCTGGCGCGTACCACAGGTGATTTCGTAGTGGTCACAATTGGCCGGGGTATTGGCCTTGGCGTTGTCTTGAGCGGTGAGATCTATCGGGGCACCCAGGGCGGAGCCGGTGAGTTTGGCCACACGACCATCGACGTATCGGCGGACACACCTGAATGCAACTGTGGCAAACGAGGTTGCCTTGAAGCTATCGCGTCAGACTATGGCATTCTGCGCGCCGCCCTGCATAGAGAGCCGGGAGACCACGTCGAGGCGGAGATGCAAGCACTACGTGCCCGGACAGATGATCCCGAAGTGCAGCGCATTTTCGCACGCGCCGGGGAAGTGCTCGGCGCAGCTATCGCCAACCTCATCAACATATTTGATCCCGCCCTCATCGTGCTCACCGGCGAGGGCGTCCAGGCGGGAGATCTCCTGCTCAAACCGATGCGTGAAGCGATTCCCCGCCATGTATTCGGCCGGTCATTTGATCAGTCCACGCTTGCCGTCACTTCGACTGACGAGATCGCGTGGGCGAGAGGCGCGGCAAGTCTGATCTTCCAGGAGGTGTTTCACCCACCGATCTACGAAAGTGGCGCTACAACCATGATGGATTCCCTCCTGGCTCTCAGCAGCAAGAGCGCGCCCAAGCGCACAGCATCCGCCAGGGCTACGACCCAAAGGTAGTCACAGCACAGTGTACCAAGTGGATAGCACGCTCAGAGTACGAAAGGGGGCCGTAGCTGGCAGATCTCAGGCGGTCACGCCGGAGAATTAGAGGCCATTAGCTGTCGTACAGTGGCAACCCAACCACACGATTTGCGGCAGGCCGCGCGCGAGGTCACCGCGATCCGCACCTGTGCTGGCACACGGCACAAGCCTTCTGCGTGCGCAATGCAGCGTGTGTGGAAGATCTGATTCCGTTCGAGCAATTTGTTCCTCTCTCGCTATCCTTGCTGTTCCTTCTCCGCGCCGATCAGGCATCCGTAACGCCGTACGATCATGCTCTCGTCATGAGCGGTATTGCCGGTTGGCTGTACAGATTGTATTCATGCTCGCGTCCACGCTAGAGACGCGATAGCGTGCCATGCAAAGGAGCACTACGTATCATGAACGCATCGAAGTCATCCCGCCGCTCGTTCATTCTACAGGGTGGTAAAGCTACACTCGCTCTCGGCGCCGCAGCCGCGCTGGGCGACGTGCTTGTGGCGTGCGGTGGCGGCTCCTCCGCGGACGCAGCCACCGGCACCATTACGTTCTGGCACACCTACAATGTGACGGGACCGGAGAACAAGAATCTTGTCGAGAAGGTAATACCCGCCTTCGAGAAAGCGAATCCGGGTATCAAGGTCAAGAGCCAGGACATTCCGTACGATTCTATGCTCCAGAAGGTTATTGCATCTATTGCCGGAGGCAATGGTCCTGATGTGATCCGCGCCGACATCATCTGGATGCCCCAGCTTGCCAAGGTCAATGCGCTGGTTCAGCTGGACGATGTTGTGTCGGCGCGGCGCAGTGAATTCTTTCCTGGGCCACTTGCGACCTGCTTTTACAAGGGGCATTACTACGGCCTCCCGCTCGATACCAATACCCGCGTCATCTTTTACAACAAGTCGCTGTTCCAGAAAGCGGGCATTTCACAGGCACCAGCGACAACCGACGACTTCAAGGCGGCGGCTACGAAGATTCATGCCCTTGGCGGGAACATCTTTGGCTACGCGGAAGGTGGGCTTGATGCCTGGAACATCCTGCCGTGGATCTGGAGCTTTGGTGGCGCTGTCACCAACGAGGACTTCAGCAAGGCCACGGGCTACATCAACGGCCCGCAGAGCGTTGCGGGGGTGCAATTCCTCGCGGACCTGTTCGACAGCAAGGCGCTCTCACCATCGATCTTGGGCGGCTCCAGCCTGGCGACTTCCGACGCTATTGGCAAGAACCTCGCCGGCATGATCATCGATGGGCCGTGGATGCCACCGATCTTCCAGTCTACCTATCCCACCCTTGAGTACGGTCTCGCACCTATGCCAGCCAGCCCGGGCGGGCAATCGGCATCTGTGGTCGGCGGCGAGGACATCGCAATTCTCAAGTCGACGCAAAAACTCGCCGCGACCAAGAAATTCGTCGAGTTTATGACGTCGAAAGAGGCACAAGTGCTCATGGGCCAGGTGGGTCAGATGCCAGTGCTGCAGACCGCAAGCACCGATTCGTCGCTGCCTTCATACTTTAGCGTCTTCAGCCAGCAACTGCAGACCGCCAAGCCACGCACGGTCAGCCCGAACTGGCAGAAGATCGATGGAGCCTTGACGGACGCTTTCAACACAGTACTGCGACACAAGGCAAGCGCACAGACAGCACTCGATCGGGCCGCGGCCACGATTGACAGCCTCCTATAAGCTGCACATTGAGGTGGGAGGACTGATCGGCCTTCCACCTCAAGCATGGCTTGCCGACCTTCACGTGCACAGGAGGAGATATATGCGCCTCACGCTGTCGAAGCGGTTTCTGCGTAAGACACCACCAACAGCAGAAGATGTCGCGGTGCATGCGTCGCAAGCGCACAGGCAGTCACGCCTGCGACGCTATGCGCCGGTGTATCTACTCATTCTGCCAGGATACGCCCTGTTCCTGATGTGGACGATGTATCCGCTGCTCGACGCGTTTGCGATGAGTTTCTTCGACTGGAATCCTAACCCCAGTGCGACAAGCACGTTCACCGGCCTTACCAACTACACGCGTGCCTTTAAAGATCCAGTCTTTTACCAGGCGTTTGGCAATGTTCTTGTCTACAGTGTGGTAACCGTTGTTGGTCAGATCGTCTTTGGTCTCGGCGTTGCTCTTTTGCTCAATCGCAAAATGGTCGCACGAGGTTTTTTCCGCGCGCTGTATTACATCCCAGTCATCTCGTCATGGGTCGTGGTGTCCTTTATTTTCTCCTATCTATTCAGCAGTCAAGGCGGATTGGTCAACTATCTCGTGGGCGTCGTGCTGCATCTCATCCCCGCAGACCAGGACTGGCTCGGCAGCACAACGCTGGCGCTGCCTACCATCATGATCCTGGGCATCTGGAAGGGGATCGGGTGGAACATGGTGGTCTTCCTGGCCGCGCTGCAAAGCATTCCGGTGGAGTTGTATGAATCGGCGCAGACGGATGGGGCGACGAGATGGCACCAACTCCGCTATATCACCCTCCCGCTGTTGCGGCCCATCATCACGTTTGTATCGGTGGTCCTGTCGATCGGTGGCCTGGGGACGTTCATTCAGGTGTTTATCATGACGGGAGGCGGTCCGTTGCATAGCACCGAGACGCTCCTCACCTACGCCTACACCAATGCGTTCTCGACATTCGACTTTGGGTATGCCGCAGCGCTCACCTATATTTTCGCGGCCGTCATCTTCGCGTTCGCCTTACTCCAGATCTGGCTTTCGCGTCGCCAGTCTGCATAGTCCGGCAACTTCATGTGGAGTAGCAGATACAGGAGGAGGGGAACCGTGTCGGTGTTCGATACGTCTAGGGATGATCATCAGACCAACGTGCAGACCAACGTGCAGGCCAGCCAGCAGGAGGGAGTCACCCGCCTCATTCGCGCACTGACCAAAGCACTCTTTTATGTTGCAATCTCGGCTGGCGCTATCGTTATGATTGTGCCTCTCGTGTACATGGTAAGCACGTCGTTCATGCCCCATGCGTACGTGCTTAAGACGCCGCCGGAGTTCATTCCGTCGCATCCGACGTTTGCGAATTACATCTCGGCATGGCAGGCCAACAACTTCGGCCAGGCGTTTCTCAACAGCATCATTGTCGCCGGTTGCGCGACTGTGCTCAATGTGCTGCTGGCGTCGTCGCTTGCCTACGCCTTCGCGCGCTACCCGTTTCCTGGGAGATCGGTGCTGTTCTATGGAATGCTCGCGACGATGACCGTCCCGGCGCTGGTGCTGATCATTCCACAGTTTGTGCTTGCGAGCAGCCTCCATCTGACCAACAGCCGGCTCGGCCTCATCCTGATCTATGCGGCTGGCATGGGTTTTAGCGTGTATCTGCTGAAAGCCTACTTTGAGGATATGCCGCAGGATCTCTTTGACGCCGCCGCAATTGACGGCTGTGGCGTCTTTCGCACGTTGTGGTATATCGCGCTCCCGCTGGCTCGACCAGCACTCGCTGCGGCGACCATCTTCGCGTTCGCCGGCAACTGGGATGAATTCACGCTTGAGCTGACGCTCAACAACGATCAGTCGCTCTACACATTGCCGGTGGCGATCCAGCAATTCTACAGCAACCATGGCACTGACTGGGGTGTTGTGTTTGCAGCTACCAGCATCGCCATGATACCGATTCTTGTGATCTTCTTACTCTTCCAACGCCACTTTGTCAGCGGTATCACCGCCGGCGCACTCAAAGGGTAAGGGAAGCACGGAGACCTGAAACTATTTGTCGGGAGGTATGCAGCGTGTCCATCGAAATCCGTGATGTCTGGCTTGAACGCGCCACCTATCGGCCAGATGAAGCCGCAGCAGCCCACCTCTCGCTGCTCCTCGCGCACACAGGAGAGACAACAACCGTAACTACTCCCCCGCGCTTCGAGATCGGCGTGCATCTCTCCTGGCTCCACGATCAGAGCGGAGCGTGGAGCTATCCCGTCGAGCTTAGGCCAGGGGAGGAAGTGGCGCTGCGTCTGCCACTGCCCTTGCCCACGGCACCGTTCCGTGGGTACGGCGTCGCCGTGGAGGTGCGGGGCGAGGCAGGACAGATCCTGGCACAACGCAGCACGGCAATCGATGTGCTGGATAACTGGACGCAGGCTCCACGCTATGGCTTCCTCTCGGACTTCGCTCCGGACGATACGACTGGTGAGGCGCATGTAGGGGCACTCGCCCGCTATCACATCAATGTCGCGCAATTTTACGACTGGATGTGGCGCCACTACGAGCTGATGCCGCCGACCGAAGATTTCACCGATGCACTGGGGCGCTCACTGTCGCTACGCAGCGTCCGGGCGAAGGTGGCTGCGTGTCATCACTATGGTATCGCCGCTCTGGGGTATGCGGCAGTCTATGGCGCAGAGCCCGAGTATATCGAGTCGCATCCTGATGAGATGGTCTTCGACGAAAACGGCAAGCCGTATAGTCTGGATGAGCTGTTCTACATCATGAATCTTGCACCAGACGGCCCCTGGCGTGCGCGCATGCTGCAGACAATGCGCGAGGCAGTGCGTGATGTACCATTCGATGGGCTGCACCTCGACCAATACGGCTTTCCGAAGGAGTCTGCGTTTGATTCACAAGGACGGGCATACGATATGGCTGCCGACTTCGCCACGTTTATCAATGAAGCACGGGCGGCGATCCAGCCGCAGGAGCGAGAGGCAAGGGTCATCTTCAATGCGGTTGAAAACTGGCCTATCGAATTGGTGGCGCCGACCGACCAGGACGCGGTTTATATCGAGGTGTGGCCGCCATACGTGCAATATCGCGATCTCCAGCAATTGATCGTCGCTGCCCAGCGCCTCGCACCGACCAAACAGGTGATCCTGGCCGCGTATATGAAGCCGTTGGGTGATGCCGCTGCCATCGTCGAGGCTGAGGCCGCCACTCGTCTGACCAGTGCGGCCATCTGGGCGAACGGTGGGTTTCACTTGCTGCTCGGCGAGCAAGACGCCGCGCTCTACGATCCTTACTACGTGAAGCATGCGCTTCTGCGGCCTGAATTCGCGCGTGTGATGCGCGCCTACTACGACTTCGTCGTGCGCTACATGAATATCCTGAGCGATCGCCGCCTCACTCTATGCGACTCCGAAACCCTACCAGCGCGCACGGTGACGATAGATGGCTACCATGTCTCTCCGAACGGAGATGCGGATACGATTTGGACGGTCGAGCGGGCGATGCCAGGCTATCGCTCCATCAGCTTCATCAATCTGACGACCTCGACCGATGCCAACTGGAATGTGCCGACGTCGCCCCCCGTCGCATTGGAGGCGCTACCGGTACGCCTGCGGTTCGATGATCACGAGAGCGCTCTCCAGGTGCGGCGCGTGTTC
>DASVOW010000130.1:0-1603 GCA_036383155.1 Ktedonobacterales bacterium | reverse complement strand
AGTCAGTGATCGTGATCGAAGACTTGAACGTGTCCGGCTTGCTCAAAAATCATCACTTGGCGCAAGCCATCGCTGCTGTGGGCTTTGCCGAGTTTCGGCGGCAACTCGAATACAAAGCGCAGTGGTATGGGAGTCGCGTCGTCGTCGTGAGCCGTTGGGAACCGTCCTCGCGGCGGTGCTCCCGCTGTGGGCAGGTGAAGGCAGAATTGCGCTTATCAGAACGCACCTATCACTGTGCGGTCTGCAGTCTCACGATAGACCGTGATGTGAACGCCGCCATCAATTTAATGCAACTGGCCGGGAGTTCCTCGGACAGTCAAAACGCCTGTGGAGGGGAGAGCGCTGGCCGTGGCCGTGAGGCTGCGGTGAAACTGTCCCCAGTGAAGCAGGAACCAAACGCAGGTTGTGCTTCGGCATAAAATGGTAAGTTTTGGAGAACGGGATATAATCCACCCAGGCGCGAGCGCATTCTCGAATGGCAGGCGCACCAAGACTTTCCCATCTGTCCGACACCGGACGATCCCACCACTTGCAACGTCTACCGCGAATTGCGCTTCCCGCAAGAAGTCTACGACCACATCAGCGACTTCTACGAAGATCAGGCCGAGGCCACCGAACACCCCGGTAGTCAGGGTGACCAACATGCAGAGTAGTACCGTATAGCCAGAGGAGGCACCGTGACCGAGTATCTCCAACATCGTCCCGTTACAATGGCTCGTCATGGTGTCGTCGCCGCGCCACACTATCTCGCTGCCCAGGCCGGCCTCGACATGCTCAAGGCCGGCGGCAACGCGATTGACGCCGCCATCGCCGCCAACGCCACCCTCCAGGTCGTCTATCCCTTCGTCTGTGGCCTTGGCGGCGACCTCTTTCTCCTGCTCCACGACGCTAAGACGCGTCAACTCTATGGCCTGAATGCCAGCGGGCGATCGGCGCAAGCTGCCACCATCGAGCGCTATGCCGCGCTCGGCCACACCACCATGCCCAACTATGGCATCCACACCGTCACGGTTCCCGGCTGCCCCGACGGCTGGGGTATGGCTGCCGAGCGCTTCGGGCGGCTCGGCCTGTCGCGCGCGCTCCAACCCGCCATCCACTACGCTGAGGAAGGCTTCCCCGTCGGGCCGGATCTGCATCGCGCGCTCACTCGCATGCAGACGATGCCCCACACGCATCGCTCCTTCCGCGAGAATTTCATGCCCGGCGACGTGATCCCGCCCGTTGGCAGCATCGCGCGCTCGCCGTATCTCGCCCGCACCCTGCGCACCATTGCCGAGCAGGGGCCACAGGCATTCTATCGCGGGGAGTTGGCCGGGCGTATCGCCGCCTTCTTTGCTCAGGAGGGCGGCCTCATCACCGAAGAAGATCTCGCTGCCCACCAGGGCGAATGGGTCACGCCGCTGCATCTCTCATTCGCCGGCCTCGATGTCTACGAGCTTCCGCCAAACACACAGGGCGTCACCGCCTTACAGATGCTCGGTATGCTCGATCTGCTCGAACCCGGCGAAGGTCCGCTTGATCCCCTCACCATCCATCTGGCCGTCGAAGCTAAGAAGCTCGCATTCGCTGACCGCGCGGCCTACCTCACCGATCCCGCGCACAT
>DASVOW010000129.1:0-4484 GCA_036383155.1 Ktedonobacterales bacterium | reverse complement strand
AAGAAGCCCGCGATGCCAAGCAGCACCCAGGCGTCGAGCGTGACAAACCGGTAATAGTTGAGCAGCAGCAGAATCACCTGGAGCATGACATTGCCCCCCGCTGCTCGCGTAAACGTCGTGCCAAAGTCAGCAAAGAAGACGCCCGGATTCGCCACGAGACAGCCCAGCAGCCCCACCCCCAGCACGCCCACGCCGATGCCCGCCGCCAGCAGCGCATCGCGTCGCCTCCTCCTCTGCAGCGCAACCAGCGCGACAAACGCGATCCACGCCACGCCCTCGTAGTCGCTAAGAGCCGCAATCCCCGCGAGCGCTCCTGCGAACACAAGCCACCCTCTCCCCCCCGTCTGCCTGTAGCGCCAGCCGGACCACAGACAGAGCATCCCGACGAAGGCCAGCTGCGCGTAGCTGTAGCCCCAGCGCGTATTCGCGAGGATGATCGGCGCGACCGTGAATGCCAGCGCTCCCCACAGCGCCGCCCCTACGCCCACCAGTCGCCTGCCCACCAGCAGCAGCGCCCCGCACGTCAAAACGCTATACACCGCCGCGACCGCTCGCACCGCCACGATGCCATAGCCCAGCACCCGCATCGCCACGAGAAGCTGAAGATAAAACAGCGGCGGATGCTGTGCGAAAGCCGATGTCAGCGCAAAGAGGCGCAGCCTGCCATGAGCGAGATTCCACGCGATGTCGAGGTTATACCCCTCCTGCGGATCCCACCCCGGCGTCTCTCCCAGCCGGTAGCAATGAAAGAACACCTGCAGCGCGAGAACAGCCAGCCCCACCCCCAGCAACCCAACTTGTCGCTTATCCAGACGCCATCGCACCGCCGCAGGTAGGCGAGCCTCTATCATCTGCATCCGCGTCTCTACCTGCGCCATGCCTTCTCCATTCCTCCGCTCGCACGCCCCCGCACCGTCCCGCACCGTCCCGCACCGTCACTCGCAGCCCCACATCTCGCCGTACGGCCCCTTGAAGAGGGTAGGGGTTTAGGTCCACCGCCAGTATAGCAGCGACCACCATGCAACGATACCACTAAGGGACCAAGTTCCTGCTTATGGCAAGTGCAGCCTCATCCATCACCTAGATACGCCCGGATACCCTCGCCCGCGAGCACCCCCGCGACACTCGCCTGGATGATCCCCTGGCTCTGCCCTGCCGCATCACCCGCCACAAACAGCCCCGGTGTCGTCGTCTGCAACTGCTCGTCCGTTGGAAAGTACCAGAAGCGTTCCTCCGCCGGACCATACACCAGCGCATCGCCCGACATCGTCCCTGGCGCGAGGCGCTCGATCCTGCCGAGAAAGTCGTCAAACGTCTCCCAATACGCATCGGGGTACACGTCGTAGAGCGTACCCGCCTCTGCCGTGGCGCATGTCGGTCGGACGCTATTCTGTTCCAGCGCCCGCGTGCTCGTCCCGCGTCGCGCCCGCACGTCTTCCAGCCGCTGCACCACCAGTGACTCCGGGTAACGCTCGTTTAGGGTCCTCGCCAATGCCTCGCCACCGTGCCAGCGTCCCACCGCCCCCTCGATCCCCGGCTGCACCAGCATCGCAAACGTCGTGTTCTCGCTCCGCCTATCGCGTGGCAGCGGCACACCACTCGCCACCCGCGCGCCGTAGCGCGTCACCGGCACCACCAGCCCACCCGGGCACGTCGCATACGTCTTCACCAGCGCGTCATCACCTGCCAGCGTACGATGCAGGCGCGGATCAGGCGTCACATCGGTCAGCGGTGCATAGGTTGCCGCCGGAATCTCGACCCGCACGCCAAATGCGCTTGGCAGGGCAATCACCCGCGCGCCAAGTGCCAGCGTCGTGGCGCTCAGCCACTCCGCTCCATAGCGCCCTGGGGCCAGCAGCAATGCCCGCGCTGCGACCTGCTCGGCGCCACCCTCATCACCCGCCAGCTTCACCCGAAACCTCGCGCCGCCATCGTCAGCGCGCACGATTTCCCGCACGCGCGTGCCGAAGGCAAAGCGTGCCCCTGCCTCTTCCAGGAATCCACGCAAATGCGCCAGAATGCCAAATCGCTCCTCCATGCCCAGTGGCCGCGCCGGATAGCTGGTGATATACTCGATGCCTACCCTTGCCGCCTGCTCCACCGCCTCAGCCAATCGCTCCGGCGGCGTGGCAATCACCTCAGACTCCGCACCCAGCCGCTTGAAAAACTCGTCCACCACCTGCGCGCGTCTGGCATATGCCTCGCCCTCCAGCACCGCGTGCATCTCACGTGGCGGCGTCCCCGGCGGCATCACGGGAATGCTGAACGTGCCGAGATACAGCCGCCCCCCGATATACAGCCCCGCTCCGCCGTAGCCCTCCAATTCGCTGCCACCCCGTGCGCGCCGCTCGGCCAGTGGCGGCCCCGCATCCACCAGCAAAATCGAAGTTGTGGGCCGCTGCTGCAGCACGTCATACGCCGCGAGCAATCCAGCCGGACCCGTCCCCACAATCAACACATCAAACGCGCTTGTCCCATCCGCGAACGTCTCTATCTCCATGAGTTCGATCTCTCGTGTTCTTTCCCGCTTGCCACACAGATGCCAACTCTACATTGTGAGGCCCTGCCATGCGTAGCGTCAAGCCGCCCGACGCTGAAAGCCCCGCCGTACCCAAACAGAAGGCACGCCAGCGTATATAGCCATTGCTCTCCATGTCACTGTGCTTCTCTGCAAGCAATTACATTTCTTTGTGCGTCACTCTCGTCGAAAATTGAACATCTAATTCAAACCCTACATGAGCAAACGACTACTTTATGTGCTATGCTGCAGTGAAATAACTGTACCATTAGTACTAATAGTACGGTTTCCCCTTGCCTAATATGTCAGGCTGCGATATATTACGCAGTGTCATTCGGGAACGCATTCTTCAAATAAGAAAGGGTTGCTCTGGAATGTTGCAGTTATCGCGTCATAGCGAAGGTCAGGGACTGGTCGAATACGCTTTGATCATCGCCCTGGTAGCGGTTGTCGTCATTGGCACGCTCATCCTGCTTGGTCCCCAGATCGCCTCGATTTTCCAGAATATTAGCAATAATCTCTAGCACCTTGCTCTCTTCTCTCGGGCTGCGGCATCAGCATCCCCTCACCCCTGATGCCGTATGCCCGATTTTTCCATACTATTGCTCCTCTGACTCCCCCCATTGGATACCCCAAAAATCGAGCGAAATCCCTGACAACGCATGCGCCATTCTCCTGACAGACACGAATCCCCTCTCGCGATACAGTGACTGTTGAGCGATCTCACAAACACGTCACATCATGACGAGCCTGTGACACTCGCGCAACACGTTTACAGCCACGGAAGGGATTCTGCTATATGAGTGATATCGTCTATGGCCGCGTCCTCATGGGAACGACGCTGTCTGTTCACATCGTTTTCGCCATCACCGGCATGGCACTTCCGCTGCTCATCTCGCTGGCCGAGTTGCTCGGCATCATGCGCCGTGATAGCGCCTACACACTGATGGCTCGCCGCTGGACCAAAGCGCTGCTGGTGCTCTTCGCCGTCGGCGCGGTCACCGGCACCGTCGTCGCATTCCAGCTGTCCCTGCTCTGGCCGTCCTTCATGGCGATCGCCGGCAAGGTCATCTCGCTACCATTCGCCATCGAGGGCTTCGCCTTCATCCTTGAGGCCCTCTTCCTGGCGATCTACGTCTACGGCTGGGACCGCATCCAGCATCCCATCCTGCACTGGCTGGCCTCGCTGCCCATCGTCGTCGCCTCTGCCGCCTCCGGCATGCTGATCACCACCGTCAACGCCTTCATGAACTCGCCCGCTGGCTTCGAGCTGCGCGACGGCCAGCCCATCAACATCGACCCCATCGCCGCCATGTTCAACCCCACTGCCTTCTCCGAGGTCTCGCACGTGCTGGTCACGGCCTACCTCGCCGCCGGTGTAGCGCTGGCCGGAATGGCCGCATATGCCCTGCTCCGGCGTCGCAATCCCGCCCCCTACCATCTCCGCGCCCTCAATCTCGGTATGGGCGTCGCCGCAATCGGCGCGGTGCTTGCCATCCTCACCGGCGATAGCTCCGCCAAAGCCGTCGCCGAGTACCAGCCCGAAAAGCTCGCCGCGATGGAGGCGCACTTCGAGACACAGCGCCGTGCCGCCGAGATCATCGGTGGCATCGTCGACCCCGCGCACCATACCGTCCACTACGCCATCCAGATACCCGGCTTCCTGAGCTGGCTCTCCTTCGGCGATGTCAACGCCCCCGTCCAGGGACTCGACTCCTTCGCCCAGAGCACGTGGCCCCCGCTGATGATCCACTACACCTTCGACGCGATGGTGGGCATCGGCATGGCGCTCGGCGCGCTCACTTGGGGCTACTGGGCGCTCTACCTGCTGCGTCGCCGCTGGACCGCGCACCGCCTGCTGCTGCTCGCGATCACGCTCAGCCTACCGCTTGGCTACATCGCCGTCGAGCTTGGCTGGATGGTCACCGAGCTTGGCCGCCAGCCCTGGATTCTCTATCACATCATG
>DASVOW010000128.1:0-2593 GCA_036383155.1 Ktedonobacterales bacterium | reverse complement strand
CGCACCACTGGCGAGTGATGCGGCGGCCGATCTCTTCCTGCGGCGGGCACGGGCGAGCAATCCCGCGCTGGCAGTAGGGGATGACGAGCTGGCGGTGGTGGAGGCGATCTGCGAGCGTTTGGACCGGCTGCCGCTGGCGATCGAGCTGGCAGCGGTGTGGGCGAAGGTGCTGCCTTTGCAGGCGTTGCTGGAGCAGCTTGCGCATTCGCTAGAGCGGCTGACGGGCGGGCGGCGCGACGCACCGGACCGGCAGCGTACCTTGCGTGACGCTATCGAGTGGAGTGAGCGCCTACTGGGCGAGGATGAGCAGCGGCTATTTCACCGGCTGGCGATCTTTTCGGGGGGCTTCACGACTGAGGCGGTGGTGGCGATTTGCGGAGAGACGGCTGAGAACGGCCATGTGCTCGACGTGCTGGCGAATCTGGTGGAGCAAGCTCTCCTTCAGTCTGAGACGCAGCATGATGGACAGGGCGATGTGCGCTTCTGGATGCTCGAAACGATCCGCGAGTATGCGCTGGAACGGCTACGCGCGAGTGGTGAGATGGAGGAGCTGGCGCGGCGGCACGCGGATTATTACGCGAAACTGGTGCGGGAACAGCCATGGGGTGGCGCGGATCAGGTTTCGCGCGATCGGAGGATCGAGCGGGAGATGCCGAACGTGCGGGTGACACTGGAATGGGCGCGGCTGCATGGGGCATCCGGCATGGGGCTGGGGCTGGCGACTGCGCTTGGCCTCTTCTGGTACAGCTGTGGGGCGTTCGACGAGGGGGAACGCTGGCTGAACGAGTTTCTGGCGCTGGATGCGGCGAGCGCGGTGCAGAGTCCCGAGCGGCTGCGCGTGATGGCGCTGTATTTCTTGACGCTGTATGCGCTGGACCGGCATGACTTCGATCGGGGGGAGGCGCTGGCGCGCGAGGGGTTGGAACTTGCCAGGAAACAGGGGGATGCATCTGGAGCCGGCAATATGCTGACGGAACTGGGGCATGTGGCGGAGGCGCGTGGCGACCGTGAGGGTGCGATGGCGCTGTATGAGAAGGGGCTGGCACAGTATCGGGCCGGAGGCAATTTTGGCTCAGTCGGCAGGGTATTGAGCAGCCTGGGGAATGTGGCGCGGGCTCTGGGTGACTACGAGCGGGCGCGGCGGTATCTCGAAGAGTCGCTGGCCTGGGCGAGAGAGCGGCACTTCTCGTGGGCCATAGCGAGTGGGCTGGTGAGCCTGGGGCATCTTGCGTGCGAGCAAGAGGACTTTGCGCGGGCGAGGCGGCTTTACCGCGAAGGGCTGGAGATGTATCGCACGATGCGTAACCCGACGGCGCTGGCGTGGTGTCTCAATGGAGTGGCTGTAGTGCTGGCGGCAGGTGGCAGGTATGAGCGTGTGGCGCGAATGTGTGGGGCAATCGAACATCTCTATCAGATGGCGGATGCGGCGCCGGAAGCGGAGTGGCCGGCATTCACGCGGGCTTGCGCGTCGGCGCGGCAGGCGCTTGGGGACGATGGCTTCGACGTGGCGCGGGCAGCGGGCGCGGCGCTGTCGCCGGAGCAGATCATTGGTTATGCGCTGGCGAGTGTGGATGGTGACGAGGGGTGAGGGACTACAGAAGCAGGTGATCGCCGGATGAAAGATCAGGTGTCGGACGTATACCTGATGAAGCAGGCGGAGGTATAGTATCGCAAGGAATCATGTGCCACAGATGTGCTAGAGATACTGCCGATGTTTGGAGTCGCGATATGTCCATCAAGCAGGCTGGCTACTGGTTTATGACGGGGGCGTTGATTGGCTTTGGTGGCATTGCCATCCTGAGCATTGGGTTTCCGTTCATCGTGCTGGGGATTGTGCTGGTGACGGTTGGCCTGATTCGAGTGCGTGGACAGGAGTGGTGGGCGGCGCTGGTTGGCTTCGGGGGCGTGCCGGCGCTGATTCTGGTGTGGGATGTGACGAGCAAGCCGTGGAACTGTATGTCGGCGTTCGGCGGCGGGAGCCTCCCGGGAGTCAACTACTATACTTGCGTCGACACGCCTGTGGGGCCGCTGACGAGTTATCACATTATGGCTATTGGGTTTGGAGCGATTGCGCTGCTGGGGCTGTTGTTGGCGCTGTTAAGCGCCCTCATAACGCGGGGCCGACAGGCGGCTGCATGACCCGGATGTATCAGGAAATTTCGCGGGAAGCGATGTCGGTGCGCCAGCGCGCGCCGTGGAAGTGGACGCGCTCGATGTTGGCGTAGACGCGCTCGCGGGCGGTGGCGACAGTGGGGCCGGTGGCGACGAGGGTGAGGACGCGACCGCCGGAGGTGACGAGCTGGCCGTCATCGCGCTGGCGTGTGCCGGCATGGAAGGCGAGGATGTCGGGGTCGAGGGTGTCGAGGCCGGTGATGGGCAGGCCCTTCTCGAAGGGGCCGGGGTAGCCCGAGGAGGCGAGGACGACGCCACAAGCGGCGTCGGGCGTCCACTCGGGCGGGGGGACGGAATCGAGACGACCTTGGGCGCAGGCGAGGCAGAGGTCGATGAGGTCGCTGCGCAGGCGGGGCAGCACCACCTGGGTTTCAGGGTCGCCGAAGCGGGCGTTGTATTCGAGGACATAGGGGCCGTCGCG
>DASVOW010000127.1:0-3607 GCA_036383155.1 Ktedonobacterales bacterium | reverse complement strand
CTTGCGGCAGCCAATCGGTCTTCACGGTGGCGCCGAGAAAGATGAACACGCCGTCGGCTGGCAGCGTTTCGGTGATCTCGGCGCCTGCGCGCCGCACCGTGATTGCTTCCAGACGATGTCCGCCTGCCACGCCGACCAGCTCGGTCTCCGCGGAGACGGTGATATTCTGGCGTGTGGCGAGCTGCGTGATCAGATACGCCGACATCGAGCTGGCCAATGTGGGTCCGCGCACCAGCAGCGTCACCTCCGCCGCGTAATGGGCGAAGAACATTGCCGCCTGCCCGGCTGAGTTCCCACCGCCGATGAGAAATATGCGGCGTCCCCGCATGCCCAGAGCCTCCGAGCGCGCCGCTCCATAGTAGACTCCCGCCCCAACGAAACGCTCCAATTCGGGCACGTTCAGGGTGCGGTACGCGACGCCAGTGGCAATGATTACAGTGTGCGACTGCACCTGGGAGCCATCGTCCAGCGTCACGATGTGCCAGGGCGCGCCAGGGGTGAGGGTGGTGACACGACGGGCGACGATCAGCTCTGCGCCAAATCGCAGCGCCTGATTCAGCGCCCGGTCCGCCAGATCATCTCCAGAGACGCCAATAGGAAAGCCCAGATAATTTTCGATGCGCGACGAGGTTCCCGCCTGGCCCCCCGGCGCGAACTCTTCGATCAGGAGGGTATGCAAGCCTTCGGAAGCGCCGTACACGGCTGCGGCAAGACCACTCGGTCCTCCGCCGATGATCACGACATCGTACTGTGCAGCCGCTGGAGTGGTCGCTAACCCAACAGCGCGGGCGAGCTCCTCCGGTGTTGGGCAGGACAATGTGGCGCCATCAGGCAAAATGACCACGGGATACGGGACTTGCTGGTCCAGCGCAGGAATGAAGGGGACATCAGTGGGATTCGTCGGGTCGCGCCATTCAAAGTCGACAAAGTTGCGCATGAGGAAATCACGCACATTATGGCATACCAGGTCGTCTTCCGCGCCAATGACGAGGGGCATGCGATCTGCCTGTAACGTGACCTCTTCCACACCCAGGAGGCGTTGCTGTATGACTGCGGTCAACTCCTGATGGAGCGCGGGGAGCTGGGAAACAATCGCCCGAAAATCCCGTGCGCCGAGCCGCAACAGACGGCACGGGACCAGCGCTTGGCCGCTTGCAAAGAATGGGGCCCCCAGGAGGATCGGAATCTCGCCAATATACTCGCCCGGCTCACGGATGGCCAACTGACGCTGCTTTCCCCCCACGAGCTTCACGACGGCGAAGCGTCCGCTCAGGAGCGCAAAGAAGGCGCCTGGCTCTCCCTCGCGCGCGACCCACTCGCCGGTATTCAGCCGAACGTCGGCAGCTTGTGCGGTGATCTGGGCAATGGTGCTATCATCCAGGTGCGCGAACAGCGGAATCTGCCGGACCTCATCATTCGTAATCATCTCTGCCCTCTCCTTGTATCATCTCCGCTCTATCTTCTCCTTATATCATCTCCGCTACATATCATCTCCTCTACCCACGACGACGAGAAGCGGCACGATGCCCAAAGCGTGATGGCTTACGGAGCAATAGGCGTTTTCAGTTGTCTTCAAGGGGCATGAATCAGCGCTCTCGCGTGGCCTCGTCCTCGTTGTCCTCGTTGTCCTCCGTGGCCAGGGCCTCCAGCGTGGTGAGGAGGTCGTTGACTCCGGGGTTCAGCGCGTCGGGATAGGCCTCACTGAAGCGGATGGTGCCCCGCCGATCCAGGACGAAGAGGGCCCGCGCGCTCACGCCTTGGGCCTCCCGATAGACGCCATAGCGCCGCGCGACCGCCCCGCGTGGCTGGAAATCGGCCAGCAGCGGGAAGCGGAGCTGGGCAGCGCGCGCGAAGGCCGCATGGGACAGCATATCGTCGACGGAGATCCCGAGGAGGCTGGCCCCAGCCGGGCGAACTTGTCCGCATACTGATGACAGAGGATGAGCTGCTCGCGCGAGACCGGCTCCCAATCCATTGGATAAAACACGAGGATCACGGGCATGCCGCCCCAAGAGGGCTCGAATGCACGATGTAGCCGAGCGGAGACGCGCGTATGCTGGTGGTATGTGATGTGCGGGCAATGTGGAGGCATCTGGAAGCATCTGGAGGCCCAGAGCTTCGGCCATGAGCGATCCGCCCGATAGGAAGGCCTCAGCACATCACATCGAACAGTACTCGACAGCGAGTGATGCACGTGAGATCAAGGGGATCACGTGCTGGTGCAAGAGAAAAAGACAGGCGAAGGCAGGCGGCAGAGGGAGAACTGTGGGATGCCGCAAGCCACACACTATGATGCGATTATTATTGGGACCAGTCACGGAGGCCGACTCCTCCCAACCGCACTAGCGCAGGCAGGCCGGCACGTGGCGCTCATTGAGCGCGACCAACTCGGTGGTGTCTGTGTGAACGTGGGCTGTACCCCCACTAAAACGATGGTCGCCAGGTGGCGATGATGGGCAAGCTGCCCTACACCGCAGTACGAGATGGCGTGTTCACCCATCCCACGCTGGCTGAGGGGCTCAATACGCTGTTTACGACGTTCGACTCGTAGCGGCGAAACGCAGCGCCAATGAGGAGGCAGCCAGGCAAATTGCACACACGGTTGCAGAGTTGATCCACCTCGTTGAGCACGTTCAAAGCGCCTATGCGCCCGTGCTCAACGAGGAGGTGATCACGTTGAGCAACCAGAGAGGAGGACAGACAGCCACTACAGACGCCTAGCTACGCCACACCAACGACGAGGGCGTTGGAAACAGCGAAGCGAACACCATACGACCCTCCAGGTACAGACACCAAACAAGTAGGAGATGCGCGATGTACACTCAGATCCGCAACGTCACCGAGATCGACGCCGGCCCGGCCCCCTTCCCGAACACCAGGGGACAAGTAACGATCCAGGTGCTCAACGCCGACACCAGTCTTGGACCTGCCCTCGTGCGCATGGTGATGGACCCGGGCGCCGAGATCGCGCGGCACTTCCACACCGGTCAGGTGGAGACCGACTACATTCTCGAGGGGGTGTTCTTCAACGAGGGGACAGCCTACCCCGCGGGCACCGAGCTGAACGTGAAGCCTGGTCAGGTGCATGGCCCGCACTCGACCACCATCGGCGTCACGTTGCTGGTCATGTTCACTGGTAACGTCGACTTCAATGACTTCCAGTTGGCCAGTTAAGATGACGCGCGCGTGGTAGGACCGCCTCGGCGGTTCACAATCTATCACTCCATCTCTTACATTATGTAAATTGTGAAAAGGATAGGTAAGGAGAATGGTGTGGTAGAGGATATGTAAAAGGCGAAGAGGATCCGTTAACCGACTGGCCGCAGGGAGTCCGCGGGGAGTGCCCGAGCCAGCCAAGATGTAGACCTATGGGAGGACGAAGTCATGGGAGAGCCAACTCTGTATGAGCGTCTGGGTGGCATCTTCGCCATCGCGGCCGTCAGCGACGACTTCAGCGAACGAGTATTGAAGAACCCAAAGATCGTCAATGCGAACCCCGAGTTGCACGAATGGCACACCGTGGCGTACCACACGCGGCTACCGGGTCTCAAGTGGGGAAGAGCCTTGTGGCTCGCCTCGGTAGCGGGGGGGCCATTCGAGTACACCG
>DASVOW010000126.1:0-10129 GCA_036383155.1 Ktedonobacterales bacterium | reverse complement strand
GCACAGAAATCAGCGCAGCCATATTCAGTAACGAGACCGGCGATAGAGCAACTATCGGCACCTCTCTCGATAAGCTCATACGGCAGTTGCAGGTGCAGCGCGCGCTACTGGAGCTGCCATTAGCGAGTGTCGTGGCATTGATCGTCGGTCTGGCGCTGCTGTTTGTCGTCATCATGGCGAGCATCCTGATCGAAAGTCAGCGCGGCGAAATCGCCACGCTCACCAGCCGCGGCGCCAGCGGTTCCCAGATGCGGGTCAGCTTTACGTTTCAAAGCGTGCTCCTGGCGCTGCTCATCACGCCTTTCGGGCTGCTTCTGGCCTACACGCTTGCGCGTCTCCTGGCGCGCATATTCATTCCCACCTCGACCACCATGCTTAGCAACACCCTGGTCAACCACGTCATGCCACAACAAACGACCATCCTGCTGGCACTCGCGGGTGTGCTGCTCTCCAGTCTGGCCGTGCTGCTCGCCGCCTGGCAAACCACAAGACTCGACGTGCTCGCGTTCCGCCGCTCGCAAGGTCGGGGCGGTGGTCTGCCCTTCTGGCAGCGCTTCAATCTCGATGTTGTGTTGATCGCACTGTGTATCGTCGGCTATCTCGAGTTGGGCCAGTTTGGCTCGCTGAATGTCCGTGCGCAGCTGGCGCAGGTCGGTCTGGCGGCCAGTCAAAACGGAACTGGTGAATCCGGCCAGGGCGGGGCGGATCCACTGCTGCTGATCGCGCCGGCGCTGCTCCTGCTGGCTGGTGGCTTACTTGTCCTGCGGCTCTTTCCATTGGTAGCGCGCTTCGGATCCTGGCTGGCAACTCGCGAGCGCGGTGCGGCGGGCATGCTCGCCTTCTCACAAATTGCGCGGGTGACGGCGCAGTTCAGCCGGCTAACCCTCCTGTTGACGCTCTCGGTCGCGCTGGGGCTCTTTGCGCTCGGCTTCGACACATCCATCAAGGTCAATGCCACCCAGCGCGCCGCCTACGAGACCGGTGGCGATCTGCGCATCACGCTGAACGAGATCGCCAGCGCCAGCGCGTTTGCCAATTCACTCGGCACCAGCTACGCGCACCTGCCCGGAGTATCAGTTGTTACCCCAATCTATCGCACGTATTCCAAAGTCACCATCGGGGATGAGAGCCAGAATGTTGGCACCCTGGGCATCGACCCAGCTTCCTTTGGCCGGGTGGCACAGGTGTCCTGGCGAGCAGATTATGCTGATCAGCCGCTCGCGCAGCTCCTCGACACTATGAAGGCGCACACCATCGGCACAGCATCTGCCGGACAAAAACAGCAACCCATCTGGGCTCTCGTCGATGATACCGCCGGCACCACGCTCCATCTGGCTCCAGGCAGCAGGTTCAGCGCCACACCCATCGAGGGCGGCATCGCCCCAATCTATTTTGTCGTCGGCACAGTGGTCCACCACGTTCCTACGCTCTACAGCAGCAATGATATCAATCGAACCAACGGCAACATCATTGTCAATCAGCAGGACCTGATCGCGGCGCTGCAACACATAAGCCATGTCTCGGTCTTTGGACCGACTGAATATTGGCTGCAGACGACGGGCAAGAGCGCCGAGACCCGCCAGCGGGAGCAGCTTCTCCACACCAACCCTACCCTCTATGCGGCGACGCTAACTGATCGGCGAGCGCTCGATACACGCTATCACAGCAACCCGCTCAACGCCGGGATGGGTGGGCTCCTGCTGATGGGAGCTGCCCTGGCGGCGTTACTGGCGGTGCTAGGCTGCATGGTGCAGAGCAGTGTGAGCGCGAGCCAGCGGGTGACGCTCTTTGCCATCCTGCGCACCCTCGGCATGACCCGCCGGCAGATCTGCGCGCTACTGCTGAGCGAACAGAGCGTGGTCTATCTGTTTGGCTCACTCTCCGGCTCGCTCTTGGGCATAGTGCTGGCGACCGCCACACTGCCCTTCCTGCAGTTTAGTGGCTCACTGCAAGACTCGGCGACGCTAGGCATACCACCCTACATCTTGACCTTCGATTTCAGCCACATCGCCATCTTCTATGCGACGCTCCTCGTCACCTTCATGGCCGCGCTCGTCGCGGGCTCATGGGTTGCGCTGCGCGCCGGCATTGGCAAAGTGCTGCGCATCGGTGAAGATTGAGCTGCGTGATCTCGCTGCGCGACGTTTTAGCCCACCCCCAGCCAGCAAAATAGCGCGGAATGCCGCCGTGCTGCGCCCTCCACTGCACTGAGCAAAATCGCGTAGTTGTCCACGTTTTGCCAGGTTTTCAACATCCATTGTGGATAACTCACCAACCAATGGGCGGTTCGAGATGTGTTCTGCTCGCTCGCGATGCCGCAAAGGCCATGCGTGCAGGAGCCAGATGACGTAAAATGACTGTATTGTCGTGGATAAATGGCCCAAAAGTGTGGAAAACCGGCCTCATGTGTGAACAACTTTGAACCTAGTGGCTGAATATTGCCCATCCACAATGGACGAGTTTTGTGGATAACTCTGTGGATAAACACACCAAGTTGTGCATAAGTATCGTGGAGACTGTGGAGACGTTTTCTACATGACTGTGGAGAAGCCTGTGGACGGATTGTGCCAACGGTGGATAAGCCAAAGCACTGGACAACACCATCCACTGACATTGTGGACGATTCTGTGGAACGATCGTGGATGCGGTGGATAGCCCGTCGCAGCTATCCACACGTATGCGCACAACCCGTCGAGTTTTCCCTTGGCTATGCTGGTCTTTTCAACAATTTCCCGGACGCTACCCTTATCGACTTCCATGCGCAAAGCTGAGCATTCTTGCGGGGTTCCTGCTCTTACCACTGCCCTCTCTAGCGAGTTATCCCCACCATCCACATCCCCTACGATGATCTGCTTCTGTTTTTCTTCTCTCTTTGATCAAATATAAAATAACGAGAATATGGCAGAAAGAAATCTCCATGTGGATAGTGCTGCGTGTGGAATTCTCACCCGATGTTTACCACTGTTCTCGGTGAGGGTACAAAGAGGATAAATACTCGTCTACCCATTTAGGCTGCTCATTTGTAACCATCCGTAGCATTCGCTCGTTCAGAAACATGAGCAGTTGCGCAATATGTGTGGATGTAGCGTGGAGATGTGGTCAATATTGCGCGACTGTACACACACCTTCCCAATTATCTCCTCCTCGAGGCCCAAGAGTTGCGAATATAGTATGGCGTTGGCGGGAAGGCGAGGAGGGCTACGCGGGGAACGGGAGCGGACCTGGTGCGGAGCTTGACTTGGTCACAGGTTTGACAGGCTACCGCGTTCCATGCTATGCTTTGAGTGATGCATGGCAATGTGCATCATGTCGTGTACCATCACACACCAAGCCGGAAACATGCCGCATTCGTATCCGCGAGGACAGACAAGCCACTCGTTGTTGGCAGCCACCGTCTGTAGAGAAAAAAGCCAGCGGAGGATCCTTCACCTGCGGACATTATCTATCCGGCCGGTATCTAAACATCAGGAAATTCCAACCGGCGACATGCTAAGCATCTGATTGTCGGGATGATGATGCTAGCGTTATGTCAAACGAGGATCACATCTGTGTGGTGGTGATACGTCCTTCTACAGCCTTCTATGGCTCGATTCCTGGCGCTGTTTAGCGCGCCGTGTATGGCTGGCTTTAGCCTGAAAGACGACATGCCAGCGTTATCGCTCTTCTACATCCCGAGTGTGTCGAATCGCTCTGTTGTCGAGGCGTGGCGGTTTGAGCAGCCAGCGAATGCTTGCGCCCACGCGCGATGAGCGGGCCAGGGGCGGCGGCAAATACGATATGCCTGGAAACGTCGTCGGTACAACCTGGCGCACTGCCTGGATTTCGCCAAAATGGTTACTGTGAAGTTGAGCTGTGAGGAGTCCTTACGAGTGTATGCGCAGCTTTGAAAGTAGTGTCTGAAGACCGCGACAAGCGTTTGCCTGTCTGTACGTTGAAATTGTTTTTCTCTTGTTTGCGGAACGTACCACATCTCTGATGCGCTCCGCTTCACCATACGTTCTTTAGCTCAGGAGGCCCGTGTGCCAGAAGATCAGGAACAGGCCGTCACGCGCCGTCGAACTCGGCGGAAGGCGTCGGATGAGGTTTCCGCGCCACTTGATGTGATGTCCCCCTCTACAACAGAAGCAGCAAATGGCCGGGTGCAGGATCAGCCGTCGGCCAATGGCGTGGGCGCGGGCTCCGAGGCATTGTCTTCGACTGTATCCGCATCTCGGCCCCATACAACACGCCGGCGCGCAACCAGCGCCCCCGAATCGTTATCCGAGTCCTCGCGCGTAGATGACGCCCATGTAAACGATCAGCAGTCCCCTGCGCCTCGCCGTCGTGGTCGCCCACCCAAAGCTGCGCAGCAGCCCGCAGACTCAGCTCCAGCGTCACCCATCGCGTCTGCCGCACCGGCAGACAGCACCCCTGATGCGCCCGCGCCACAGGCGGCAGGACGTGGTCGCCCCACCGGCCGGCCTTCTCGGCAAGCTGCCGCCGCTGATGCTGCGGTGCCCAGTGAGCTTGCCGCTCAGGTAGAGCCTTCCACCAGCGAGGCTGCTCAACCCCGCAGGCGTGGTCGCCCGCGTCGTGCTGACGCAGTTGCTCAGGACGCAGCGCCTGTCGAGCAGACGGAGCCGCTCTCTACCACATCTGCCCCGTCTCCCGTCGAATCGTCTTCCACTGCGCCCGATGAGTCCCACGAGTCCGGCGCTCAGCGCCCGATCCGCCGGCCGTCGTATCGCTTTGGCAGGCGCGCGCCTGTTGGAGCCGTCGAGACGACTGCCCCGCAGGAGACAGTATCTGCCACCGGTCAGGCGCCCTCGGTCAACGAAGCAGGTGCTTCCGCAGCCGCCAATGAGACCGATACCCGGCCCGCCGCTCAGTCAACCGAAAGCGCGCAGAGTTTCACTGCGGCTCCCAACGTTCCAGGAACATATGGGCGCCGCGGCGATGGCATGGGCGGCCGCCCGTTCCGGCGTGCCGATCATGGCGCGGAGCGAGCGGAGACGCCACATGGCGAATCGCGCGAGACTGCCGACGACCGCCCGGTTCGTGACCGGACGATTCCTGGCGCGCCCGCTGGTCCTGGCGCTCCCTATCATGGGCGGGTGACGGAGAGCGGCGTAAATGTGGTGAGTCGCGCTCCCATCCACCGGCAAGACCGGCAAGGCGGCGCGCAACGCGGCTTTTCGCGCGTGAGCGGCCCCTACATGCCCGGCGGCCGTGGCTCTGCGGGTCACCAGCCTGCTGGCCCGGCTCCATATGAGAATGCGCCCAATGGCTCGCCGAGCGAGACTGGCGGTGTGCAGCCGTATGGCACCTATGACCAATATGCTCCTACGAGCAATGGGAGTGGTGCACCTGCCGATCGTAGCGGTGGGGCGCCCAATCGCCCGCTGCGGGGGCGCTATGGTCAGCCAGGGTATGGCAATGCGCCGTACACGGATACTCGCGGCCAGCGTGGTCCCGCTGGTGGGCGCAATGTCTCTGGCTCATCCGATGGCTATCGCGACCGCGACCGTGACCGTGACCAGCGCGATCAATATCGTGAGCCATATCGCGATCAGTACCGTGATCGTGACCGTGACCGTGACCGCGAGCCGTATGGTCCAGCCTCACATGGCGGGCGTGGCATGCCACCCGCTCGATCTCCCTATGGGGCGGGCGACCGTGGCGGTGATCGGCGTGGCATTGGTGGCCGCGGTGGCGCCTACGGCGGGCGTCAGGGGCGTGAGCCACGTAGCGTCAGCAGTTACGGCTCACTCTACACCAACGTTCCCGGTGGCGCGCCGAGCGACGGCCGTTACGGCGATGGTCGCTTCGGCGAAGGCCGCTACAGTGATAACCGCTCTACACTGCGGCCGGCTGGCTCGACCACGATGACCCGCACCGTGGATGTGAACGGTTTGCTCTGGATCAGCGGAGGCACTGCGGAAATTCTCGATAATCGCACGCTCCAGCCGATCGCGCGCATGGCAACGGAAGATGTGCGTCGACTCGGCTTGCGTTCGGGTGACGCCATCAGCGGCCGCGCTGAGGACCGTCCAGGCCGTCGCATGCTCGTCGAGCTTGATACGGTGAACGATCAGCAGCCTGATGCGATGCGCGAGCGTCCGCTCTTCGAGCAGCTCACGGCGAGCTTCCCCGATCGGCGCATTCGCCTGGAGCATGGCCCACAGCCTGTCTCGGTTCGTATCATCGATCTCTTTGCTCCGCTTGGCTTCGGCTCGCGAGCGCTGGTTGTCGCGCCGCCCAAGACTGGCAAGACGACACTGATTCGCGAGGCCGCCGAGGCAGTGCTCAAGGGCTATCCCGATGCCATAGTGATGGCGGTGCTTGTGGGTGAGCGTCCCGAGGAGGTCACCGACCTGCGCGCACGCCTTGAGCCACGCGGCGGTCTCGTCTATGCCGCCAGCTTCGACGAAGACACCCAGCGCCATGCCTGGCTCGTGCAGGTAGCGGTAGAGCGCGCCAAGCGCGTGGCGGAGTCTGGCCGAGATGCCTTTATGGTGCTCGACTCACTGACCCGCCTTGCTCGCGCCGAGAACCTCGCCACACGCAGCCAGGGACGCACCCTCTCCGGTGGCATCGACGCCCAGGCGCTCGATACCGGCCGCCGCGCATTCGGCGCAGCGCGCAACCTGGAGGAGGGCGGCAGCATCACCATCGTTGCTACCTGTCTCGTCGATACGGGCAGCCGGCAGGATGAGGTGGTCTACGAGGAGTTCAAGGGAACGGGCAACATGGAGCTGCACCTCTCGCGTGAGTTGGCGCAGCGCCGCCTCTTCCCCGCTGTGGATGCCGTCAAGTCCGGCACCCGGCGCGAGGAGATGTTGCTCACCCCCGACGAGCTGCGCGCGGCTACCGCCCTGCGCCGGCGTCTGGCCGACCTGCCGACCGCCCAGGCGACGCAGCAGCTTCTCAGCGTCATGGAGCGCACGCCCTCAAACTCGGCGCTGCTCCAGGCCATCGAGCAGAGCGGCTGGATCAAATAGCCGTCGTGTGCGGTTGGATTGGCCAAGTGGATTGATCACTCTGTGGGGTGGGATGCGCAAGCGTCTCACCCCACAGCCATCTCTACAGCAGCCGCGGCATCGCTGATAGACGGACAGGAGAGACGCCGATTGCATCCCCGCGGCGTTCCCCACGTATATTCTCTGGGGATATATATGCTGTGGCTGGTAGTGTGAGTGCAAAGGAGAACGCTTACATGGGATGGCAGTCGCTGGAGGAACGTTTCGAGACACTGCCGTTGGTACTTGCGGGACCAATTGTGCGGCGCGTCGAGCCGCGATCAGTCAGTGTTTGGGTGGCGCTCAAGCAGCGCTGCCTCGTGACACTCCGCATCTACACCCGCGATGCCGTCAGCGGCGAGCTCACTCCTGTTCTCTCGGGCACCCAGCGCACTGTGCGACTGGGCGATCACCTGCATATCGCCGTTATCACCGCTATGCTTCCCCCCGGCGCTGCCCCACTCGCCCCGCAACACCTCTATTACTACGACCTGTTCTTTGTGCCCCAATCTGATATTTCCAGCGGCATGTCCGCCCCAGACCCCGTCGCCGCCCGCGATCAGGTGGCGGTGCCGGAGAGCGCCCCACATCTGCACTCACCAGGTGTGCTGTCCTCGCCATCATCTGGGGCGACTGCGGATGATCTGCACCGGCTGGTCTATCCAGGGCACCCGCTGCCTGGCTTCGTGCTCCCACCCGACGACATCGGCAGCCTGCGTATCTTCCATGGTTCCTGCCGCAAGCCGCACGGCGAAGGACACGACGCCCTCTCAGCGCTCGATCTGGTGCTTGCCGAGTCGGCGGGCGATGCGCGCGCACGTCCGCAACTCCTGTTTCTCACCGGCGATCAGATCTACGGTGATGATGTCGCCATGCCGCTGCTTCCCACGCTGACCGATGCCGGCGATCACCTCCTGAGCGGCAATCAACAGGAGATTCTGCCACTTGTCGAGCAGCCTGCTCGTGTATTCGGTCCCGGGCGCCGCACGATTGCCATCCGCGACCTCGCCCGGCTGACTACCACCAAGCCGGCCAATCACCTGCTCTCGCGCGCCGAATATCTTGCGATGTATCTCTTTGCCTGGTCCGACACTCTCTGGCCTGATGCGTTTCCCCCAGTCGAGCGGCTCTGGCAGTCTGGTCCACCACCCACAAATGGCGAGCGCGAGCACGAAGCAGACGAATATAGGGCCCACAGTGAGTCGCTTGCCCGTTTCCGCGCGACGCTGCCGCAAGTTCGCCGTGCCCTCGCCAATATCTCGACGCTGATGATCTGTGACGACCATGATGTGACGGACGACTGGTTTCTTGATGGCGCGTGGTGCCGCAATGTACTTGGCAGCCCGCTCGGCCGTCGGATCGTGCGCAATGGCCTCTTTGCCTATGCACTCTGCCAGGCGTGGGGCAACGATCCGGCTCAATTCGCTGGAGCAAATGGATCGACGTTGCTCGCCGCTATCGATACATGGCACGGCAACGAGATGGACGCAGCTGCCGGCCTGATCGCCGAGTTGCTTGGGCTGCCGGACGGTTTCGGTGGTCAGGGAGAGTTGCCGCATTCACCCCGCGCGCTTCACTGGCACTATCGCTTTGAGCGCCCCGGCTACAGCGTGCTTGTGCTGGATACCCGCACACGTCGCGAGTATCCCAGCCCCGACCTACCGCCCGGCCTGCTCAGCCCATCGGCGCTCGCGGAGCAGATACCGCCCGGTAAGGCCGAGATGACCATCGTGATCTCTGCGACGCCTGCCCTGGGCGTCAGTCTCCTTGAGCGCTTCCAGGCGTTCAATGCGATGCACTCCGATAATTATGCCTTCGACCGTGAGGCATGGTCGCTGGATCGCGCGACGTACCAGCATCTCTTGGCCGCGCTCAGCAAGCTCCGTCGCGTCGTCATCCTTTCCGGCGACGTCCACTATGGCTTTGCTTCCACGTTGGATTACTGGCCCGCCGCCGGCCAGAGCGCCAAGCTCATTGACTTCACCTCCAGCTCGCTCTGCAATCCCAGTGATGGCGTTCACAAAGCGATCCTGACGGTGGCCTATCCCCAGCTCTTCCGCATGCTGGGGCGCGGCGAGATACCGCCGATTGAGATGTTCGTCTGGGACTCGCATGTCGTCAATGTGCAGGTGATCCACGAGGCGATCTCCGCCATCCGCGCGCGATGGGTGCATATCTTCCAGGCGATTCCGCGCCTCTTCGAAGTGCTGCGTTCCTCATCGGCGTTGATGTTGCCCGCACACGGCTGGCCGCCGCATGCCTTCGATCTCCATCCCCCCGACCGCCGCTATCGTCTGCGCTACCTGCGCGATATGCGCAAGCCGACGCCGGCCGTGGCCGCGCAGATCGTGCCTGAGGAACGGCTTACGCATCCATTCAGACCATACGGTGTCAAGCCGGAACGCCCTGAAACGCCAGGGGAAGCGGTCGTGAGCGTGCTTGACGCGCTGCACGCCGAGAAGTCGCAACAGGAACAGGCGAAAGAGACCGGCGACCAATCACTCGCCGATCGTGCGCTCGCTCTCGTCCGCGTCTTTACCGAAGGCATCCGCAACGCGGAACACAATCTCCTGCACAGTGGCAACACACTCGCCCGTGAGGCGGTCGTGCGGCGCGATGCCTGGGTCCACAGTTGGAACTACGAGATGCACATCGTCGGCGACACGAATATTGGCGAGATCTCCTTCGACACAGCCAAACGCGAGGCCATCCAGCGGCTCTGGTGGTGGCATCCTGATACGCCCGACCGCCCCACGCCTGCCACCGAATATCGTGCGACCTTCGACCCGCTCGCTCCTATCGACGCGCCGCCCCTGCCATAGGATACGGACTGGTGGACCAGAGCGTTGAGGTTGGGCAGATACCGGCTTTTGGATGCTGGCATGTGTGCCCGCGCTTACATAAACAGGGCAGGGTTCACGCCAAGCTCCATGCATACCCGCTGTATCTCGGCCATGTGTGGCGGTGTCATGCCGGCATATTCGGCGTACTCCAGACACCAGAGCAATTGCAGCAGTGCCCGGCGCTGGGCATAGCCGCTGCCAACCTGCCGCACGCTCTGATACCCTTCCCAGAAGCCCGGTCCGATCATGCCGCGCCAGCTCTCCATGCGTGCCAGATCCGACTCCGGG
>DASVOW010000125.1:0-7047 GCA_036383155.1 Ktedonobacterales bacterium | reverse complement strand
GAGCAGGGCCAGCCCCACGAGGGCCAGCGCGGCGACTTTGGCGGAGAGGAGCTGTAGCCGCCCGGCACCGCGCCCCAGGAGAATGCGGATCGTGCCGTGCTGATATTCGAGGCCGACGACGTGCGCGGCCAGCACAAGCAGGAAGATGCCGCTGAAGACGCGCAGAAATGAGAGGTCACCCTCCAAGACGAGGTAGAAGAAGCCAAGCGGATCGCCCTGGAGCTGCGCCTTGTTGTTGCCGCCAAGCAGCAGTATCTGCAGGCCAATGGCAAAGACGGTGATGATCGCGGCCATGACCCAGGTGATGCGCATATGGGTGATCTTGCGCAGCTCGCCGCGCCACAGGCCGAGAAAACTCGCACGGGAATCGCTCACGGTGGCGGGAGTGGAGAGAGTTGGGGTGAGGGGTGCGCTGCTCATTGGGGATCTCCTGCTGCTGTATCTGAGCCTGTAGTTTGGGGCGATGCGGTGGCGGCGCCGCTTGGGGATGATGTGGTGAGGCGCAAGAAGATGTGCTCCAGATCTTGCTGGTGTGGCGCGATGGAGCCTGGAACGAAACCGGCTCGCATGAGGTAGAGGTTCAGGCCGGCGCTCTGGCCGTCGGGGGCGGGCGTGATAATATGGCCATCGCCATCGAGCCGGGCGGTCGCGCCCCAGGGCTGAGATTGGAGGAGCGCCAGCACTTCGTGCGACCGGTCCACTGTGACGACAAACTCGCCATGCGCATCTGTCAGTTCCGCGACGCTGGATGCGACGACGAGCCGGCCGTGGTTGATGATCGCGACACGGGTGCAGATCTGCTGCACTTCGGCGAGCACATGGCTGGAGATGAAGATGGTCTTTCCGGCGGCGGCGAGTGCGCGCAGGAGATCGCGCATCTCGACGATGCCCGCCGGATCGAGGCCGTTGGTGGGCTCATCAAGGATCAGGAGGTCGGGGTCTTGCAGCAGCGCGATGGCGATGCCCAGGCGCTGCTTCATGCCGAGCGAGTAGGTTTTGACGCGATCGCGGTCGCGACCGCCCAGCGCCACCAGATCCAGCACTGTATCGATGCGCGCCTCAGTGACGCCGCCCAGCGCGTCGCCGACGGCACGCAGGTTATTGCGGCCCGACATGTAGGGGTAGAGCGCAGGCTGCTCGACCAGCGCCCCAACGTGCGGAAGGATACGTGCGCCATCGCGGGCGACATCCCGCCCCAGGATCTCGACACTGCCGGCGGCCGGCGCGATCAGGCCAAGGCACATACGGATGGTGGTAGTCTTCCCGGCACCGTTGGGGCCAAGGAAGCCGAAGATGTCGCCGCGCCGCACCTCTAGATCGAGGGCATCGACGGCGAGACGCGCGCCGTAGCGCTTGGTGAGCTTCTGCATGCGCAGGATGACCTTGCCTGTACGTAGCGCCGTATCTCCAGGTCGCGCATCTGGCGCGTTCTCAGCCGGTGCTTCATCAGTCATTGCAGTCTCTACTCCTTCATTTCTCGTGCTCACATCTCATGCTCAAAGGCGACTGGGTTACCACGCCAGGAATCAGCCCACGCCTTGATTTCCGTTTTGACTATAGTCACTATGGTAATACTAAGACGCGAGCGACGGGCTGTCAAGCGTTTTGTTGCGATGGGCGCTGATCGGGCTGCTATTCGTTACTCTGCAGGGGGTGACTCGTCGGCGTGGATGATGATGGGCCTTGTGCGTGAGGAGATTGAGCGCTTATCTGAGGCGGTGGCTCACTTCACGGACTTATGGGAGAGCGAGAGCAGAGTGAATATAGCGCCGGTGGATTCGATGCGGACGCGAGCGGTGGCGGAGATGGCGAAGACACCGCAAGCGATGCGCGCTTCTCGCACGGCTGAGACGCCGCGCCTGCTCGACCGCACAGCCTGGCGCGACGCGGCGTTGTTCTGGCTGGGGCAGCGGCTGGCTGTGGGCGCGCTACTATTCCTGGGGCTGCGCATGTTTGGGAGTACGGCGAGCGGGTGGAGGCTGACCGACATCCTGGCGAGCTGGGACGGCGACATCTACCGGAATATTGCCAGCGGGGGCTATAGCGAGCTGTGGCAGGCGGCATTTTTCCCGTTGTATCCACTCCTGGAGCATGTGGTGGCATTGATGACGGGGGGTGATACAGCGCTGGCGGGCGTGATCATTGCCAATGCGGCGAGCCTGGGAGCGTTCGGACTATTGCGCGTGCTGGTGGAGCGGGAGCTTGGGCGGCCCATCGCGCGGCGCACGCTCCTCTATCTGGTGATCTTCCCGGTCTCGTTCTTCCTGGTGGCGGCGTATACTGAGTCACTGTTTCTGCTGCTGAGCGTGGCAGCTTTTCTGGCGTTGCGCCGCGAGCGCTGGATGGTGGCAGGGCTATGCATCGCGCTGGCGACGCTGACACGGCCAGTGGGCGTCCTGCTGGAGCTGGCGCTGCTGGCGCAGTATGTGGAGGCGCGACGCGCGGGGCTGGCATGCGTGCTTGGCAAGATGACGTCAGGCACTTTCGGAAGCGTGGTACTGGGACTCTGGCAGGAGGGACGCGCATTGCTGGTGCCAGCGGTGATGCCGGTGGCAGCGGTGGCGGGATTCTGTCTATATCTGTCTCCGCGTTTTCACACGCTGCTGGCTCCCTCGGTGGCCGAGCGCGTGGGTTGGGAACGGTATCTCTCATGGCCCTGGGATGGCCTTGCGCAGGTGGGAGGGTCACTGCTGCACGATACCCTCCCGGACGGGCTACATGCGGCGCTGGATATTGGCTTCACGCTACTGTTCCTGGTGTTGGCGGTTCTGACGCTGCGGCGACTGCCCTGGTGCTATGCGCTGGTGGGGTGCGCATCGGTGGCGCTGGTGCTACTGACGCCGATGCACAAGGTTGACTTTGGGGAGCTTGACTCGAGCGTGCGGTATATGCTGGTGGTGTTTCCGCTGTTTATGTTGCTGGCACGCTGGGGCGAGGAGCACCGGTGGGTGCATCGGCTCGTCTTTAGCTGCTCGCTGCTGTTGCTCGTGCTGCTGATCTTCAAGTTCGCCAGTGGGGCGTTTGTGGCGTGAGGATGGGCCTGCACGATAGGGCTCAGAAGTCTATGCCTTTCTTGGCTTTCAGACCCTTCTGGAAGGGATGCTTGATCTCTTGCATCTCGGTGACGAGATCGGCCATGGCGACGATATCGGGGTGGGCGTGGTTGCCGGTGAGGACGAGGTCGAGGCGGCGTGGGCGGTTTGCGATCAGGCGATTGACATCGTCGACTGCGATGAGGCCAAGGTTGACGGCATAGTTGATCTCGTCGAGGATGGCGAGATCGTAGACGTCGGTCGCCATCTTCTGCTCGGCGAGCGCGAGGGCGTGGCGCGCGGCAAGCTCGTGTTCCGAGCGATCTTTGGTGTCGTCGATGATGCCGACGAAGCCTTCGCCAGCCTGCACAAGCTCCACCTCAGGCGCCAGACGCTTGAGGCCGTCGAGCTCGCCGTAATGCCAGCTTCCCTTAATGAACTGGAGGATCAGCACTCTGTGGCCGTAGCCTACGGCGCGCACAGCCATGCCAAGGGCGGCGGTGGTCTTGCCTTTGCCGCCGCCGGTGTAGACGATCAACAGGCCACGTCCATGTCCCATGCTACGCTTCTTTCCCGCTCTATCGCGGATATCAGCCAGCGATTGCGCTTGTGGGTCGCGAGGCATGACGGTCGCGCTGAAACGCGAGCGGCGATTGGCCAGTGTTGCCGGTCGGGCTGGTGGTCGTCGTCGGCGTGGGGCTGGGCGCCGGGAGACCAGCGTTGGTCGGGGTGATAGCGGCCCCCATGTCGTCTATGCCCCAGGCGCCAGCGTGCAGTGTTAGCGTCAGGGTGGTGTCGTATGCGTTGTGTGTGCCACGGGTGACGTGGTATTTGATCGTGACGCTCTGGTTGAGATCGCCAACAGGCTGGCTCGTCTGGACCGCGCTCATTACCCTGCCAAAGTCAGTATCCGCCTGCAGCGCCTGCGCGATGAATTGCTGCTGGTTGTATTGCACGCGTAGCACAGGGGAGAGGTAGGTGCTCTGAATAGTGCCATAGCCAGAAGAGTCGCCCTCCAGCGTAGTCCAGAAGGCATTGGCGGTGTCAGTCGGGTTGGGCTTCTGGTTGATAAACTGCACGCCGACGAAGGCGCCCCCAGCACAGACGGCACAGAGAACGAATGAAGCGACAAACATCACCACTGAGAGCAGCAGGCTATTGGGTTGCCCCTGCACTTCCAGCGGGCGGATAGCTGCAAACTGGTCGCGCAAGTCCCGCAGGCGCAGCACGCGCGTATAGCGGCTCTCGCGATCTTCGCCGTTCTTCGTCTCAGGTAGGAGATCGATCTGGAGCAATTCCTGCTCGATCTCCTTGACACGTTTTCCTGCTTCGCGCAGTTCTTCGGGCGTGGCTCGACGGCTCTTTGCCTCGGCCATTGCCCGTTGGCGATCGCGGTCGCGCATGCGTCACTCCTCTTGTCAAAGATGCGCTGGCGTGTCCGGGGTGGACGCGCGGTCCCACGGCCCATCCGCACCGCGCGGGTACTATACCGATAAGCGACACAGACTGTCAAGCTGATGGGACCGGCGGGGGAATGGACCTAAGAAGGGCGGCAGGAGTGTTAGTACCTGTGGTGACCCATCATTGCGTTGCTCACTCGTCAGCGCCTATTAGCTTCGCCGTAGCGGCAAAAGGCCGCGCTCCATCGCTTCAGCAACTGCGGATGCACGCGAGTCCACTCCCAATTTGGCATAGATAGTCGCAAGATGTCCCTTAACGGTGTTCTCCGTGATGTGCAAATGTGCCGCTATCTCTTTGCTACGCTGTCCTTTTGCCACGCCTTCGAGCACCTCTCGCTCGCGACTGGTCAATTCGCCGGAATCCTTGCCTTGAGGTGATGGCGCAGGCGTGCGGGTCGTATGTGCCAGAACGTGCTCCACGATGCCCGGCTGGAGGAGCAGTTCCCCCCGTATCGCCGCTCGGATGGCGCGAAAGAGTGTATCTCTGTTGGTATCTTTCAGCAAGTAGCCACAGGCACCCGCCTGCAGTGCATGGACGACCAAGTCTTCTTCATTGTAGGTCGTCAGCATGACCACGGCTATCTGTGGATGGCGCTCACGAATATGCCCAATCGCTTCCAAGCCGTCCATCCCGGGCATGCGCACGTCCATCAGGACGACATCAGGACGTACCTCGTCAACAATGCGCAACGCCGCCGCTCCATCGGCGGCCTCCCCTATCAGCTCAAAGTCGTCGCCGGCCTCTTCCAGCATCAGACGCAGGCCCTGCCGCACGATCAAGTGATCGTCCACGACCACCACACGAATAGCCTCTTGCACGTCTCCTCCATATCTCCACCAACCTCAGCTAGCTCGTCTGTGTCGATGTCACGCTCGCATAGCCTGCACGGACGTATGGAGCGGGGCGCTGAAGCGCACTGTGGTCCCTTGCCCTGGCATACTGAGCACCTGAAGCGTACCGCCGACCAGCCATGCGCGCTCAGACAATCCGAGCAGGCCATAGTGTCCTAGCTGTCCCGCAACCACGTCCGGTGCGAAACCGACGCCGTCATCATGCACCTCGACGGTGATGGTGTGCTCATGCCTAACCGCGCTGACCCGCGCCCGATGAGCATGCGCGTGGCGCGCGACATTCGCCAAACCTTCACCGATCAGTCGTATGATTGACTCGCGCAATGCGAGAGGCATGTCGTTGAGAGCGGCAATGTCGCAATCGCAGGGAATCCCGGCAGCCGACGTAAAGCGATTGATTTCGTCTTGCGCGAGCACAGTGAGATCGGCAGGCAGTGTGCTTTCAACACGGAGATTATGAATCGCTCCTCGTGCCGTCGCAAGCGTCTCACGGGCGCCCGACATTGCCATGTGGACGATCTCCTGCGCGCGGGGCTGATTGTGCAGGGTCAGATGCGAATCGACCACTTCTAGTTGCATGATCAAACCGGTCACACCTTGCACCAGCGTATCGTGGAGCTCGCGTGCCAGCCGCTGGCGCTCAGCCGTGCGCGTCAAATCTTCCACACGTAGGGCATAGCTGGCGACTTGAGCGTGCGCCACCTCCAGTTCACGCAGCAGGCTCTGGGTGCGCTCATGGGCGCGTGCTTGCCGAACGTAGGTCATGACGTGTCCGCAGGCGAAGAGGATCAGTGGGACGATGACCAGCAAGCCCCATCCCAATTGTGAAGCTAACTCGCGTTTCGAAAGCAAGGGCAAGTCGAACCCGCTCCCGTAGCCCACAAAGCCCCAGATCAGCTTGCGCCACTGGGTCATTATCAGGTAGCCCACGAACAGGGCAAAATACCAGAGTGCTGCCAACGTCACCGGCCGCGCCCGCTCTAAGACAGCAGCAGCCTCAAGGACAAGCGCCAATAAGAGGCCGAGCGTCAGATACAGGTTAAATCCCACCGATGGGGAAATCGCGACAATAGCATACACCAGAAAACCCTGCGCCAGGGCATACAAAGGATACGAGCGGCGCCACTGAGGACTCGATAAGCTCAACCAGTGCAGGCAGGCATGGAGCAGCATCAATCCGGTATACGATCCCGTAGTCCATAGCAGATCAGGCGGCGACATAGGAACAGGGCCGGCATCCCACCCTCCTGAAGTAACCATTAAGAGCATGCTGGCGACCCAGGTCACGCACACCCATGCCAGGAGGTACCAGCGGAGCTGAAAGCGCGGGTGCGTCTCCTTCCCGGTGTTTTCTCGTAACAGCGGGAGCTGGGCTGCGGGAGCAGGAGCGAAGGTCGCGCCTGTCTCTATCGTTGGGAATTGGGAGAGAGTCTTCAGAGTCTACCTCCGTGAGTGGCGCGAACCGGCAGAAAGACGGCCTCATTGTAGCATCTTATCCTCTCATGAGAGACGCCCCATCCCCTCCATTCGGACCCCTCCGTTCGGACCCCATTGAAGAGAGGGTGGAGGAAGGATACGAACGACGGTTGGGGCAAGCCACGGCTGTCCCCTACACTGGATGCAGCAGCTGGATCTGACACGTGTCCGGCGCGCAAGCGGAAAGAGTAGCGACATATGGTGACCCTGGAGACGATTCGCGCAGC
>DASVOW010000124.1:0-7731 GCA_036383155.1 Ktedonobacterales bacterium | reverse complement strand
CGCCCATGGGCAAAAACTCATGATCTCCGAGGGTCAGGCGGAGCCATGGGAGGCAGTGACGACTCCACCAAACCCCGCCGGGCGAGCCATGTACAGTTGTCCGCCGGAACACGTCATCACCAACTACAACACATGCATGCGCTGGTCCCAACGCCAGTGCCCCCTGTATGCCTACCTCTTCTGGGGAGCGGAGTATTGGGTGCTCCGAAAGCAGACTGCCGATTCGAGCTATCTGCAGGCTGTCGCCCGCATTCTGGAAGACTCTCGATAACGCCACGCGCACCACATTCAGGCAAAACGTTCAAGAAGAGTTCAACTTCGACACCCTCGACTGTTCAAGGATGGACCTTACCATTATCCTCATCGGCGGATACACCATCTCGAAGGCGCGCTACAGACAAACGGCAAAGCTATCTCACGAGCACATGCTCCGGCGATCTGCCAGCCGATGATGTGACACGCCAGCCTGGCCAAGAGCGACCCGCCAATACACAAAGGAGAAAATCCAGTGCACACAGCATTCGGCGACGGGCTCGCATCGGCTGGGCATTCTTGGTCCGGCTGGGGCGGTTTTGGCTGGGGCGGTTTTGGCTGGCCCTGGGCGCTGCTCTGGCTCGTCTTCGCCGTGCTCTTTTGGGGTGGGTTGATCGCGCTGCTCATTTGGGCGGTGCGCTCGTCCGCGGGATCGCACCGCGCTCCCGACACGGCCAGAGAGATACTCCATCGGCGACTTGCCGCTGGCGAAATCTCGCAAGAAGAGTATGAGCGGATTCAACGGATTCTGCGGGATTGAGTGCGATGGCCAGGAGCGTATCCACCACTCCGCCATCCCCACTATTCGCTGTTCCACATGCCCTCACGGTCGAGAGGAAACTGGCATGCTTTTTATGTGCTCCGGGAGCGAAGTCTTCACACCAGTCCAAGCCAGCGACGCACGCGCCGCTCCACACACACGCACCGCTGGCAAGCCACTTGCCGGGCGGCACATCGCTCTGACGTGGTCAGTCGAGCAAGGCGAGATCCTCACCTCCGCGCTTGAGGCGGCGGGAGCGCGCGTCCTGCCGCTATTCGCCGGAGCCGCCGAGCCGGTTGGCGACACGTCCGCGCTAGATGCCGCGCTCCTGCGGCTGAGCTGCTATGACCGCATCGTGCTGACCAGCTTAGCCGGTGTGGATGCACTCGCGCAACGGCTCGCGGCACTTGGCCTGGGGCCGGATGCGTGCCGCCACGTCTACATTGCGATGCTGTTCCCAGTTACCTCACGCGCTCGGGAGCTTGCCGTCCTGCCGCCGCAGCTCGTGCCGCCCACAGTGCTCGCCAATGACATCGAGATGGGACTGCGCGACATCGGCGGCAAGCGAATCCTGCTACTGTGCGCCGAGCATATGCAAGACACAGTAGCGGCAGCGTTGCGTGTGCGCGGGGCCAAGGTGGACGAAGTCAGCGCCTATCGCATGAGCGCCCATCCGGTTGACGCGCGGTCACTTGAGCGTATTCTGACGCCCCGCCGCGTTGACGCGATTATCTGCACAAGCGGCGCGATGGCAGAGGGGCTGCTCTCCGGGCTCTCCCAGATGGGCGAAGATCCCTGTGCGGCGCTACGAGCAATCCCGCTGATTACTCTCGATAAGGCTACTGCCGCGCCACTGCAACGCGCCGGCCTGACCCCAACCATCGCCGCAGCGGCGACGGCAACTGGAGATGCGGCGGCGTTCCCGCTGGAGGCGCTGGTAGCAGCAGTCGCGTCGCTGCCTTCGACGGAAGCGCACTGCCAATGAGGGCCATCCGAAGGCTCGCAACGAAGGAGTATTTCTCACATGAAAACAGTAGCCGCTATCCTGCAGATTCTGGTGCGCATCATCGGACCCATCTTGATCATCCTGGGGGTGCTGTTCTGGACCGGCAATGCCGAGGCGCTGATTCCAGTGCATATGCTGCTCGGCATCACGCTCGTGCTCCTACTCTGGACACTGGCCGTTCTCGGCGCCATCGCCAAAGTGTCGCCGGGTGTCGTCGCGCTGGCGCTCGTCTGGGGGGTGATCGTCCCGATCCTTGGCGTCACCCAGTTTCGACTGCTGCCCGGCTCGATGCACTGGATTATTCAGGTGTTGCACTTGCTGCTAGGCCTGGTCGCCATCGGCCTGGCCGATACACTCGCCCGTCAGATCAAGTCGCGTCCGCCCCGCCGCGATGCCGCACGGCAAGCGAACGCGCTTGAAGGAGTAGGCCCGTAGTCCTGCGCCTCGATGCGGGTTAGATGCCTAACCCGCAGTGCTTTCTTCCAAGTGAGCGGAGTGACCGGCTGCTTCGGTTGGAAATCGTGCCAGAACATCTGGCAACCAAAGAGGAAAGAAACGGTGGAATATCCCATTCATAGCGAGCAACTCTACGTCCAAAGCGCCGGCCGAACGAACGTGGATCAGGAGAACGAGGGTCTGTCGCCGCGTCGCGAGACAATCGACGATAGCGCCGCACATACTACCCGCAGTCGCCCGCGACCCAGGTGGCAACTCTCCCCACCATGGCGCAAGCTGCTCCTGAGCGTGCACATCATAGTTTCGGTGGGGTTGCTTGGTTCTGACGCCGCCGTGCTCGTACTTTGCATCGCCGGAGCACGCGGATCGGATCCACGCACAGTCTATCCGGCGGCGCACCTGATCGCGACCACGCTGCTCGTGCCGCTGGCCTTACTCGCGCTTGCCACCGGCCTGCTCCAGGGTCTGCTCACACCCTGGGGAATAGTCCGCTACTGGTGGGTCACTATTAAGCTCGCCCTCACCGTTGCCGGGATCGTGTTAGGAACACTCGTGCTCGTACCCACACTGAGCGCAGCCGCTGCTTCTGGCACCCAAGCACTGTCCGTCGACCGGCTCGGCCTGGTCAAGGACGCATCAGCGGCCTCCATTGTCCTGATCGTGACCGTTCTGCTCGCCGTCTACAAGCCCTTTGGCCGTCTGCGCGACCGCTGGCGGCACGCCGCCCGCTAAGCATCAGTCTGTGGTTTGGTGGGTGTGTGGCGGCGCAAGCATTGCGGCGCGATGACGACACACATTCATGCGCTCCCTCGCACCAGCTCATCGACTGTATGGACGCCCTTTATCATGCTTCCAACCAACAAAAAACCCCGTCGCAACTCGACGGGGTAATTGTGGCGTGCCCGAGAGGACTCGAACCTCCGATCTCTGGCTCCGCAGGCCAGCGCTCTATCCACTGAGCTACGGGCACACAGGCCGATCACACAATAAGTGATGCGACCACGACCGCTATTGTATCGCGCGGAAGCGCCGTTGTCAAGCGCACTGCGCGCCTCTCATCGCAGACGTACCGGTTTACCAATGAAAATTCGTGATGGCGGTCCACTCGTCTTGGGTAGTGGTCTGCCACTCGAAGAAGGAGACGCCGATGCAGCCAAGGTCATGTGCCGTACTCATGTCGGCGTTTATCTCGGCTGCTGTTGGCGCATCCGCGGCGCCCGTAAAATCAGCCGAATACATATCGTACGTCTGGCCCAGCTCCTCTATCGGCAACATAGCATCCGTACCCAGCGCCGCCATCGCCGCCCGGATCGTCATGATCGACCCGCCGACGAAGAGCGCTACATTATCCTGCGAATAGCTGTGGTGGGCGCGGCTGTGCCAGTAGTCCATCGGCGCAATGACGTTCCAGCTCGCGGCAATAGCGGCATAGGGATAGAATGCTTGCGCGTACGGATGATACACCGCCGCCACCAGCAGTGTATCCGGCCCCAGCAGCGCGCGAATGAGCTGGCCGTAGGTATAGACGCTGGCGCTGTCGTCCATCTCCTCGACATCCGCCGCGATGCCATCGGCATGGTCGCCCGATGGCGTGACGTAGTCCGCCACCTGCTTCGTCATGCGCACATCCGCGGCGATGTTGTTGAGCGTGGGGTAGACCCAGGAGATGACAGTGATCCCATTGGCATGCGCCGCGGGAATGAGCCGTTCCAGCGAGTTACGCGCGTAGAAGCCGTATTGCGTGATGGCCACTTCCGCATACACATGCGTGATGCCCGCGCGTTTGGCCGCGCTCATCAGCGTCTTCGGATCCGCATGGCGCGACAGGTAGTTGGTGAACCACATGCCCTTGCCTGCCACTGGCTGCCAGATCGGGTGCCCATGCACCATCTGCTTTGCCGGATTGGGCATCGTGACACGCACGTTGCCACTCCACACCCAGCCACTGCCTGCCGCACTCTGCACCTGATACCACGGTCGCCCCGCCGCGTCGCTGGCCCACGCTGTCACGTTGAGCGCCGACCCAATAGATAGGCCAGCCAGCGGCAACCCCCTATCGTCCGCTTGCCGAAAGAGCGTCGCTGGTGCATGTACAGTAGCTTTCGCCGAAAGCGTGAATGGCCCACGACTGGCAGGAAGAATATCCACCGCCGGATCGGGTACGCCTGGATACGTGCAGTCACCTTCGCTGGCGTCGGCTGGATGTTTGCCGATAAGCGCATCCGCTGGGATGTACCCATCGACGCCGCTCCAGATGCGCACGTGTTGCCAGGTCGCGCCATTGGCTTGCGTCTGCTCTAGCGCAGTCACATCAGTGCCGCCCAGAAGCTGTGTAATCAGCGTGGAGTGGACGTTTGGATAGACATAGACAGGCGTGCAGGGGTCCTGTGCGTAGAGCAGCTTGGTGGGAGTATCCAGCCCACGCGCGCCTACGTGCTGTACTGGCGCGTTGGCCGGCGGCATGAGAGTCAGCAGCCCGCTGATCGTCGCGACAATGCAGAGCGCCGCCACCAGCAGCGTCGCGATAGGCGGACGTAACCTGGCATATCCACCATCGTCCTGTTGTCTCGACGTGTCAGACGCTGCCGTCTCCATGCGCAAGACCTCCCACCACAACCCCGTCTCTGCCATTCTCGCGATTGCGCTGAGCGCGTTGTACCACATCGCGCGTGCTGCCGCCGCTGGAGACATCCTCCAGGCGCATCGAAAGCATACGCGAGACACTGTCTCCACCCATTGAGACGCCATAGACAGCGCTGGCGTGCGTCATCGTGACGCGATTATGCGTGATGACGATAAACTGCGTGCGGTCGGCGAGTTGCTTCAAGATCTCGCAGAAGCGTACGACGTTCGCCTCGTCCAGTGCGGCATCCACCTCGTCGAGCAGGCAGAAGGGCGGCGGATTCGTCTCCAGCAGCGCGAAAAGCAGCGCCGCCGAGACCATCGCGCGCTCGCCGCCCGAGAGCAGCGACAAATCCTGCACTCGCTTGCCCGGAATCTGCACGAAGACCTCGATGCCGCCGATGCCGTTGTTCTTCGGCGGCGCGGCCGGGCGCGCCTCCGGCTCTTCGTCGTCATCTTCCTCAACCAATGCGCGTCGTGGAGCGGTTAATTCGAGACGCGCGGCCCCGCCGGAGAAAAGCGTGGTGAAGTGCCGCTGGAAGCGCTCGTTCACCGCGTGGAAGGTTTCCTCAAACTGGCGACGCATCGTCGCGTCAAGCTCGGCGATCACCGAGCGCAGGTTGGTTGCCGCCTCGTCCATATCGCGCATCTGGCCCGAGAGGAAATCGTAGCGCGTCTTCAGCTCCTCGTATGCCTGCGGCGCCTCGGGGTCGTAGCCGCCGAGATGCTTGATGCGCCCGCGTAGTTGGTCGATCTGCCGGCGCATCTTGCTCGCCTCCTCAGGCGTCAGTTCCAGTTCGTCTGCCTCCGCGCCACTCTGCTCCGGCTGCTCCTCCTGCTCCGCCGCGCCATCTTCCGCGCTGGCGACGCCTGCCCCAACGATCAGCGCCAGCGGATCATCCTCGCCCTCAGCACCCAACTCCTCGCGGATCTGCTGCGCCAGCGTTTCGATGGCGTCGCGCGCCCGCTGCGATTCGACGATGCTGCGCCGGTATTCGACCTCCAACCGCGCGAGATCCTGCCGCTCGGCGTTCTGACCGCGTTCCAGATCGACGGCCTGGCGTTCGAGATCGGCCTGCCGCGTATCACGCTCGCGTAGCGCCTCGCCGAGCGCCTGCGTCTGATCGCGTGCCTCGTTCATCGCTGCCTCGTGGGTTGCTATCGTTCCCGCAAGCTGCGTCTGCTGTGTGACCAGCCCCTGCAGTCGCTCGCCGCGCCGCTGCACCTGCATCTCAAGCTCGCGAATCTGCGCCCGCACTTGCTCCGCTCGTTGCGCCAGCGCCTTTGCCTCCTGCCGTTGCACCGCAGCCGTCGTGCGCGCGTGTGCCAGTTCTTCCTGCTGGCCGCGATGGCGCTCCAGCAAATCATCCACATCGGCCTGGGCATCCTCCACGCGCTCGGCGGCGTCGCGCTGGGCCTGCTCCTGCTCGGCTACGCGGGCCGTCGTCGCTACAACCTCCTGCTCGATACCACGCACCTCGGCGGCGATCTGTTCGGCGACCGCCTCGCTCAACTGCACCTCGCTATACGCCCGTTCCTGCTCGCGGAGTAATGTCGCCACCGCTTTGGCGTGTTCCTGTGCCTGCGCCTCCGCTCGCTGGATCTGTTTGGCGAGCGTCTCCGCCCGCGCCGCACGCTCGCTCTGAATCTGGCGCACACGCTCGGCCTGTGCCTTTAGCTCGGCGATGGCAGACTCCAGCCGGTCGATCTCGGCGGGCAACGTGCGCAGCTCGCGCTCTCGCGTCAGCACACTCGTGCCCTGCCCGCTCTTGCCCGCGTTGCCTCCCGTCGCCGTGCTGCCGCCACGCAGCCAGCCATGCGGGTGAAGTTGCTCGCCGTCAAGCGTGACCACGGGAACCGGCGGCGCATCCTGCGGCCACCGCTGCCGCGCCACATCTAGATCGCGCACGATATAGACATCCCGCAGCACCCGCGCAAGCATCGGCCTCAATTCCGCCCGGCAGATGACAAGCTCGCGGGCATAGCCAAGGAAATCATGCCCATCGGGCGCGGGCATCGCGCCCGCATCACCATTTTCGGTGTGCGCAGTCGCATCGGCCCAGAGGAAGAGCGCGCGTCCCATCTGCTGCCCACGCAGCCAGCCCGCGCCCCGCCGCGCCTCCTCGCGCGACTCTACCACAATGGCGTGCAAGAACGATCCAAGCGCCGTCTCGACGGCAAGCTCCATCCCCTCCGGCGCGCTCACCAATTGCGCGACCACCCCAAGAACCGATGGGCGCGCCTCCTCCGGCGCCTGCAGCAATGCCCGCACGCCGTCGCCGAAGCCTTCGAGATTGCGCCGCCACTCTTCCAGCAGCGCCAGCCGGTCGCGTAGCGCATGTTGCTCGCGCTGCCTGTCGGCGACCGCCGTCCGCAGTCGCTCGCTCTCGGCCTGCCCCTCGGCTAATTCTCGTTGTAAGGACTCACGTTGCGCCACCAGCGCCTCGACCCCTGCCCGCGCCACCTCGAATGTCTCTCTGCGCTCTGCCAGTTGGCTCTCGCTGGCATCCAATTTCTGTTGTGCCTGGGCAGCGGCCTCACGCCGCGTCGCCAGCACACGGTTGCGCTCGCCAAGCTGACGCTGCAAGCGGCCAAGCTCCGTCTGTGCCGCCCCCAGCCGCGCCTGCACCTGGATCACATCGCGCTGGGCGGCGCGCAGCCGTGCCTCCTCGCGTTCCTGCTCTTTGCGTGCGGCATGCAGCCCGCTCTCCAGCGCCTCGAAGGCAAGGCCCGCCTGTATGGCGGCATCATCCGCATCCGCGGCCTGCTGCTCCAGCGCTTCCATCTGGTCACGGGCATTGGCGATGCCCGCGCCTTGCTGCTCCTGCTCCGTCTCAAGCTCGGCCTGCTGCCG
>DASVOW010000123.1:0-5631 GCA_036383155.1 Ktedonobacterales bacterium | reverse complement strand
CACACAGCCGGATTGCGGTGGCTCTCAAGGAACGCTCGTGACGCCAAATCTCAGTGGTGGCAGCTTCAGCACGACATTCATCTGGCCCACCAACCTTGGTAACGGCACCTACTATCTCTGTGCCAACGGCCTGACATCAGGCGCACCAACATATCAGGTCATCGCATCCAGCCCGCCGACACTCTCCCTCTCCGTCTCGACCGCACTCGCTGGCGACAGCGTGACGATCACTGGGAGCAATTTTGTTGGTGTCCCCAACGGGACAGCGATCAGCATCACCGAGTCCGCCGGCGGTGCACCTCGCACACTCACACCTGCGACGCTCGGTGATGGCTCCTTCTCAGTATCTGAAACGTTGAGCAAAGACATCGTCGGCAACAACGTCACCATCAACGCATACTCACAACCTGAGGGAGCGAGCACCCCGGTCTTGCAGGCCAGCGCCTCCCTCACCGTCCAGGGTTCGACACCCACACCGACCGTCACCGTCGCGCCGACACCAACCCTATCAGGTGGCACAACACTGCCAGATACAGGCAAGAGCAATCAATCAGGAAACACTGGACTGATCGTTCTCCTGATCGTCGGCATCGTATTGGCGCTGCTTGTCATTCTGGGAGTCGTAGCATACCTTGTCCTGCGCGGACGAAATGGTGGCGAGCCCGGCCCCGGAGGAGAATACCCTGGAGGGGGCGGTTATGGCGGCTACGGCCAGACCGCGACAGGTCGCTACCCCCAGGCAAATCAGTATGGTCGCTCCGGAGTCTTCGACACGCCAAACGCGTACACAGAGCCGTACGCTGGCCCTCCGGTCGGCGGCGTCTCCCAGTGGGACGAGCCCGAGCCCGCGCCAGGCCCCGACTGGCAGCCACGACCGATGACCGGCTATGGCCTTACAGACGATGACGCACAAAACAATGCCTACGGTCAATATCCCGACTATCCGGCTGGTACGTCGCAACAACCGCCACGTCAAAGTGCCTATCCACCAGTCGATCCTTGGGATACACCGTCCAGCCAACCAGGGCAAGCCTCCGGCACAGGATACCCGCCTGGCCCCAACTCTCGCGGGACCACCGGGCGCACACGGGCAACAGGCGGAACAGGCGCTGCACCACAGCCACGCTCTCAGCCCGGAGGATGGGATGACGAGCCGACAGACGGCGGCTGGGGCGGCAGCGGTGTGACCCGCCCCGCAAATAACAGACCCAACCAATGGGACCCACCCGCTGGGAACGAGCCCGGCTGGTAAGCACTAAAAGTGGCAGGCTATCGACGTAGCCTGCCACTTTCACATTCTGGCGCGTCACCGCATCAAGCGGATAGGGTCTCCGCTGCTGAGTTGGTGATGAGCCCGGCACTACACCTCATGCGGCAATCCCCAATGGGGTCGCGGTTCTGGCGTCGGTGTGGGCGACGGGTGCAACTGCGCGAGCCGCATCGCCTCCGTGATAGCGCGTTCCAGTTGCGGATCCTGACCAGCCATATAAGCCTGCGGCGGGTACTCGACCTCGATAGTGGGATCAGTGCCGTAGTTCTCGACCCCCCAGCCGACATCCTTGAACCAGAAGCTGAATTCCGGCTGCGTTGTCGTCGTGCCATCGACCAGCGGTATATAGGGATCGATGCCGACAACACCGCCCCATGTCCGCTTGCCAATCAACGGCCCCAACCCCATCATCTTGAAGACATGGCTGAAGATATCACCATCCGAGCCGGCGTTCTCGTCCGTCACGGCCACCAGCACGCCGCGAGGCGACTGCTGCGGATAGGGCGTTGGACGCCCCCACCGCTGGAAATCATAACCCATACGCTTGCGCGCCAGCTTCTCCAGCACCAGCCCCGACACCATGCCGCCGCCGTTCCAACGAACATCCACGATCAGCCCCTCATGATCGAACTCCTGCAAATAGTAGCGGTGGAATTCGCCGAAGCCGTCAAATGCCATATCGGGGATATGCAGGTAGCCGATACGTCCGCCCGTCGCCTCATGCACTGTCCGCCGGTTGCCCTCGACCCAATCGCGATAGCGCCCAGGATATTCACTTCTCAGCACGCGAACCGTCACGGCGCGTGTCGCTCCGCCGTCCGCCGGCTGCACGAGCAGTTCGACCTCGCTTCCGGCCTGATTGACGAGCAGTTGTTGCGGCCCACGCTCCTCCGTGAGCCGCTGGCCGTTGACCGCCACGATCGCCTCTCCCACCCCTACGTTGACGCCGGGCGCGAGGAGCGACGACGTCGATTCCGCATCCCACGGATCACCACGTACCACCCTCGCAATCGTATAGCGTCCAGTCGCCGCATCCCATCGCCAATCCACGCCAAGGAACCCCTGAGCATACTCAGGATGCTGGCGGTACTCACCACCATACTCATAAGCGTGTGATGACCCAAGCTCGCCTTGCAGTTCCCACAGCAAATCAGAAAGCTCACTACGTGAGCCAATTCGCTCCAAGAGTGGCGCATAGCGCTGATAGACGGCGTGCCAATTGACACCACCCATATCCGCCACCCAGAACTGCTCGCGCTGTAACCGCCACGCCTCGCCGAACATCTGTCGCCACTCAGCCTCAGGTACGATCGACACCTTCACACGGTTGAGATCGATCCAGCCGCTGTCGCGTCCGGGCTTGCTTGCCGCCTCACCCTCCGCTTGTGGCGGCTTCTCGCCAGCTTTGAGCACGCGTAGCCGCTCACCCGCACGATAGAGTAGCGTCCTGCCATTCGCCGTCACATCAAAGTCGCTGATGCCATCGGCCAGATGCTCCTGTTTGTGCGTCTCAAACGAATAGGATTCGAGTGCACCGTTCGCTTCGGGCACAAGCCCACCACCAAAACCCTGCTTACGCGTGCCCTCTATCGGGAACGACGAAAACACAACGCCATTGTGTGTACCCTGCACCTGACCATAACGCCCCTCCGGCACCGGGAAAGCCACCACACGATTCGTAATGCCATCAAGGTCAATACGCACAGGTTGCGGCTTCTTTGGTTCTCGCGCTGCCTCTTCTTTCTCCTCCTCTACCTGCTCCACCTTCTGCTCAATCTCAACCTTCGGCGGCTCAGGCGCGGGCACGAACGGCGAGCGCAAGTCGCGTCGCAGCGTGATCACATACGGGCGTTGCGTTTTGGGAAAGCTCCACTCAAACTGCGCGTTATCCGTCACCGGGTCGAGATCGCGCGCCCCAATGAAGTACAGATATCGCCCACCCGGGTCGAAAGCAGGCTCCAGATCGTACAACACCGGCTCGGTGACTTGGTGTGTCTCGCTACTGGTGACATCGCAGAGCTTGATCGCCGTCTGCTGCTCATTGATACGGAAGGCATAGGCCAGCCATTGCCCATCCGGCGACCAGGCAAGGCCATGCATGCGCCGTAGGTCCTCCATGCGTCCAGCCGGGCTGCGGTCCACCACGCGCAGTGTCTCCGCATCCACATCGGCGATAGCAAACTCATTACGATGGTTGAGCAGTGCCACTCGCTCGCCCACTGGTGCCGCGCGCACTTCGGTCACGTGTCCGATGTCTAGCTTCGTGAGCACCCGCTCCGTGCCATCGGCGCTGAGCACTGCAAGGCGCGGCTCCGTGCCGTCGTCGCGGACCGCCACCAGGCGTTTGCCGTCCGCGAGCCACCGCCCCAGCCGATAGCGCGGGCCATCCGCATCCCCGTGCTGCACGACCGGCCCATCGAAGTTGCCCAGACTAAACGGTCGCCCCCGCGTGGTCAGGCCCACACTATGCCCCTGAGGATGCACCGTATAGGCATCCATATACGCCCCCGCCGGCACAAACTTCCGGGAGCGCTGCACGCGGCTACTGGCAAGCTCCACGCTTAACCGCGTGCCATCGCTCGCATCTGGTTCGAGCAGGAAGAGCTCCCCGCCCGCGTGATACACCAACCGCTTGCCATCGCTCGCCAGTCCGCGCACATAATACTCCGCCTGGTTTGTGTGACGGCGCAGATCCTGACCGTCAGGCTGGCAAGAGTAGACATTGCCTATGCCCTCGTGGTCGGAGATGAAATAGACGCGCTCGCCGACCCAGCACGGCGCGGTTATATTCGAATCGAGCGATAGCAGCCTGCGGAAGTCGCCGCTACCATTCGCATCAATCCACAGGTAACCCGCCGTACCACCGCGATAGCGTTTCCAAAAGGCTGGCTCAGTTGTATTACGGCCGAGCACGAGGCCTCCATGCGGACCAAATGCAATGCTATGCGCAATACCATACGGCAGCTCCACCGGCTCGCCGCCCGACGGCGCCACAGCAAAGAGCTTGGCGAAGCGGCGCGACGGTTGCCCCGCACTGCTCCCATACAAAACAGCCGAGCCATCAGGCCGCCACCCCGCCGCCCAGGCACGCGCTCCCTGGAACGTGAGTCGCCGCGCTGGACCTCCATCAGCCGGCATCACATAGATCTCAGTAGGTCCTTCCTCGCGCCCGGTGAAGGCGAGCAGCTTCCCGTCCGGCGAGAAGCGTGCGTGAGTCGCCTCCGCGACACCCGCCGTCAGTCGCTCGGCTCTGCCGCCCGCTGCGGACACACGCCAGAGGTCATCCTCTGTCGTAAATACGATCTGATCTCCACAGATGGTTGGATAGCGGACATATCCCTGGATCCCCATGCTCTGTCCTCTTCTTAAGCGTCGTCCACGCGGCGACTGTCACCCCATGCCTGCCTACCATTCGCACATCCGTTCGCGCCGGGTGAAGCGCACCTGCTGAATGTATGCAGCCCCCTCCAGCCATGTCAACCGGGCACACGTCGTCGCGGCGGGCGCATCCCTCACGTGAAAAACACGTCACCTGAGCGGGAAGTCCTGCTATTCTTTTGCCGCACGTGCGTTTCCCCTATACTATTCCCGTCATCGTGCTGAGCAACGTGCGCCCTCCATGCATGAGCGCACATCGCCCGCCCAACAACGGTTGCGGCTAACAACCCTGAGCAGGATGACCAGCACCACAAGAGGTTATTCCAGTGAGAGCGTCACAGGTCCAGACCCACGTGCAGACACAAGCGCGTCCAGATGTCGCCCTGAGCCGGGTGGAGCGTATCATCGCGGCATGCCTGCCATCCGCGGCGGACGTCATCTTCCTGAGCGTATTGCTGGGCGTGCTGCTGGGCCTGCAGGGCCGCGCACTTGGCTACGACGGCGACTCCGGCTGGAATATTCGCATCGGCCTGTTTGTCCTGGATCACGGCATCCCCCGCAAAGAGTTTCTGCTCAGCACCACCTACGGCCAGCCACACGTCTACTGGGAATGGCTCTCGCAGACCTTCTACGCCATTGCCTATCGTCTCGGTGGGCTCAACGGCGTCGTGCTGCTGGCCGCGCTGCTGGTCGCGCTCACCGGCACAGGACTGTTCGTCGCGATGCGCAACAGAGGACTCCCGCTACTGCTCGCGCTGGGGCTTGCGCTCCTTGGCACCGCGCTCACCTCGATTACGTGGACGGCGCGCAGCCAACTCTTCTCGCTCCTGCTCACCCTCTGTTGGTCCGAATGGATCTGGCGCTACTGGCGCGACGGCAATCCACGACGCCTCTGGTTCTTCCCCATAACCATGGCGCTCTGGGCAAATCTCCACGGCGGCTTCCTCGGTGGGCTGATACTCCTGGGCGTCGCCGTGGGCGTT
>DASVOW010000122.1:0-1913 GCA_036383155.1 Ktedonobacterales bacterium | reverse complement strand
ATGTCGAGGTCGCGACATATTTTGCGGGCGAGGAGGTCGGCTATTTCCCATCACGCGGTATAGTCGAAGTACCATTATTGTTCGTATTTTTAAACACGGAGTGGCTACCTCCTTCATGCAGTAGCACACATCCGTGCTGGTAAAGATGTTTGGCCAATGCCGTTCGCTTCATGACGGCTGGTTCGTCACGTCGAGCGGCTCACGAATAACAGATCTGCCAGCAGCGGCGCCACGTGATTGCTCGCGGTTTGGTTCAAGAATAAGCTCCACCGCTTCTTTGAGATTCTCACGCGCCTCATCACGTGTCTTGCCTTTAGAGAGGGAGGCATCACCCCAATGCACCTACGTGATCTCACCGACGATGACACTGTCGCCGTCGAGCAGGCTGCATCTCTGCTCGTGTCCGGCTTCGCGCAGTTGGCGCCGTCCGCTTGGCCCGATCTGGAGTCGGCCCGCGCTGAAGTGCGCGAGGCGTTGGACCCCGACCGCATCTGCCGGGTGGCAGTTGACGAGCAGGGAATCGTCCTTGGCTGGATCGGCGGGATTGCCGAATACGACGGCAATGTCTGGGAGCTTCACCCCCTCGTGGTCCGGCCGGATCGGCAAGGGCAGGGAATCGGCCGGGCGCTCGTCATAGACTTTGAGGCGCAGGTGCGGGCGCGCGGCGGGCTGACCATCTGGCTTGGCACCGACGACGAAGAGGACATGACCTCGCTCGCCGGCATGAACCTCTTTCCCAACCCTCTCGACCACGTGGCCAACATCCGCAATCTCCGGCGTCACCCCTACGAGTTCTACCAGAAGCTTGGCTACGTGATCGCGGGCGTCCTTCCCGACGCGAACGGGTTGGGCAAGCCCGATATCTTCATGGCAAAGTCCGTAGCCCGCCACCATCCCTAGCCACACAACCCCGTTCGCGACCGGCTCAATAGCGCGTCCAGCTCGACACGCCCCATACCAACTCGCTTATCGCCTTCCGTGGCTCGCAAGTAACACGTAACAAGTAATAGGTGGAGCGGCGGTGGTGCTAAGTCAGGACGAGTGGCTGGCTTTAGCTATCAGCTCTAGCGTAGCGCCACATACTGCACCACATTCATCACCACCACGCCGAGGACGAGCGCATTGCAGATCCAGATCGTGATCGTCGCAATCGACGTATGGAAGGCGCGCAGCACGTAGATACCCACCGTCACCGCCACGATCACCAGCACCTTATACATGATCAGCGCGCCGAATCCATAGTGCGCCAGCAGCGTGCTCATCAGCGGGTTGCCCTCGCGCATCCCGCCCTCAAGCCCAATGTACGTGCTGACGATATCGCCAATATTGAGCACGGCGAAAAGCGCCAGCAGCTCTGGCAGCCAGCGGCCACCTTCCCTGGCCTTCCGCGACTGCTCGCCGCGATAGCTATAGGGTTGTCGTGCTGCAGAGCGCATCCCAGCCGGCATCGACTGCGGCGTCCAGAGTGGGCGAGTGGCGTAGAGGTCGGCGTTGCGGCCTTTGCCGCGTGATGCGCTGCTGATCATCGGTAGTACCCGCATTCCTTGTCTATGGCTGTACGCCTGGCAGCCGCTGCCCCCGCGCTTGCGCTGCTGACGCCGGCTGAAACTCTGACGAGGCGGCCCAGATGCCCCTCCGCTCCACCTCTTTACAAGTCCCGTGCCAACCTGCACGCGAACCCCAGAAAGTGACCAGCCAACCTCCCCTTTGTGGCCTCCCCTAACTCGGAATTTGCCGGTCCGCGCACCGAACCATAGCCGCAGACAGGGCATGTGTAGCCGATAGCGTTTGTCCTTCGTCGTTCCTCGTCCGCGTAGGCAGGCTTTGCGACATGCAGTGACTTCAAGCGCTCGCTCGCATGCTCCCAACCACAGCAAACCCGCCAGAACAATGCTATACTGTCACTGGCAGAC
>DASVOW010000121.1:0-7173 GCA_036383155.1 Ktedonobacterales bacterium | reverse complement strand
CGCGTATGCTGGTCAATCTGATTCTCGATCGGGAGTACGTGCGTGAGCCGTTCGACCGCACGACGACGGTGCTCGACGCCAGCGACCGCACGCAGCCGAGCTGGGTGAGCAGCCTGCGCGGGGTGCTGGGTCTGCCACCGCTCGAAGGTATGGAGGCGATCCAGGCGGTAGCGGAGAAGGTCAGCCCACCACCGCCAGCGCAAGTTAGTAGGCGGCGGGCTATCGGGCTGGGGGTTGCGGGAGCGGCGGCGATTGCTGTGGCGGGAGCGGGTGGTGCGGCGTTGGTGCTACGAGGGCGAGCGGGCCATACAACTGCCCAGGCGACACCGACAGGGACACCACCGGTGCACGATCCACAACTGCTGTGGTTCTACGATACGCTCGATCCCAATAGCGCGCTGCGTGTTGGGATCTCTGGGTCGCCGGTGACCGACGGCACGACGGTGTATGTGGGCACGAATGACGGCTCTATACACGCGCTCGATAGCAGGACGCACAAGAGCATCTGGAATCACAGGGAGACTGGCGGCACGACAGTGCGCGGGGTAGCGATAGCACAAGGCGTCGTCTATGGTGGCGCCGAAGGTGTGGGTCTTTACGCGCGGGCAGCGGCCAGTGGCACGGTACAGTGGGAGAGCACGGCACCCACAAGTTCAGCATCGGTAGTGGTGCCTGTGGGTGACCATCTCTATGTCACAAATTACAAGTTAGCATTCGTCGTGGCGATTGATGCGAACACTGGCAATGACCTCTTTGCGCTATCTGTCAGCGCACACGTTGTGCTCACCGCATCCATACCCGTTATCGCCGATGGCATGCTCTACGCGGGGGATTCTTCCGGGTATGCCTATGCTTTCGATGCCTCAAGAGACGCAGCGCCGATCTGGCGAGTGGATGTAGGGTCAGCCGCGGCGACGAACGACAATAGCGTGTTCTCCTCCGTTGCGGTGGCGGATGGCACGGCGTATTTCAACTCCGAGGATGGGGCGATCTACGCTCTTGACGTGCGCAACGGGGCGAGACGCTGGCGGCAGCCGGTGAAGTCAGGGTATGCCTCGACGCCGTTGGTGAGCGATGGAGTGGTGTTTGTTGGGGCAAGCGATAACAAGGTGTATGCGCTGGATGGGGCGACGGGGAAGGTGCGCTGGAGCTACAGCACGGGCGGACGAGTGCGGTCGTCGCCGGTGGTGGCGGATGGGGTGGTGTATGTGGGGTCGGATGACAAGCAAGTGTATGCGCTCGACGCTAAGAGCGGCACATTGGTGCGGACATATAAGACGGGCGACGTGATCGTCTCGAAGCCGCTGATCCTCAACGATGTACTGTATGTCACGGGGCTGGATGGGTTTGTGTACGCGTTTAGAAGATAGAAATTGAGCGTAGTGGCGGATCGTGAGGATCATCGCGCATTTCATGGCCGCTTTGCCAGCTGACGGGCGTTGACTCTAGCGCGGTCGCCAGGTATGCTAGAGCCTAGTCACCATAATCTGACAAGGGAACATTGGGCTATTCCAGTGTCAGATGGCAGGTGATTGGTTGTATGGTGGATGGATGGGAGGCGTGATACTCACACTTCCTATTCAGCGTTCCACAGTGTTGCGCCGCACAGAGACTGGAGGACTTGTTTGAAAGGCAAAAGAGGTCTGATCGGACTTGGTACCGGGTTGATGCTCATCGCTGCTGTTGTCCTCGCCGGCTTCGCATTCACGGCTCGGGCCAGCGCATCGAACCGCACCACTCTGCACGGAAGCGCGCCATCGTGGGCGAACGCCAAGAACTACAAGGGAGCAGCAGACGCGACGGCCAATGTCGGATTCCGCGTCTACCTGGGGTGGAATAATCCCGCCGCGGTGGAGGCTCTGGCGAAGGCGGTCTCAGATCCGCATAGCGCGTCGTACGGGAAGTTCCTGACGCCCGCGCAGTTCCGCCAGCAGTTCGCACCTTCGCAGGCGCAGGTGGTGGCGGTGCAGTCATGGCTGAAGAGCCAGGGCTTCAGTGTGGATTATACGCCGCAGAACAACCACTATGTGTCGGCGGAGGGTACGGTCGCGCAGGTCCAGACGGCGTTTGGCACGAGCCTGGGGATGTATAGCGTGGACGGGCTGACCGTGCGCGCACCCTCGGCGGATGTGTCGATTCCAAGCTCGCTGGCGGGCATCGTCAATGGGGTGATCGGCCTCGACGATAGCGCACAGTTTGTGCATACGAATCATGTGTCGGGCGATGCGCCTCCACCAGATGCGTTTGTGAGCGGCACGCCATGCTCGACGTACTGGGGCGAGAAGCAGGCGGTTGGGTTTACGAATCCGTTTGGCTCGGGCACACTGCCGTACGCGCCATGTGGCTATACGCCGGCTCAGATCAAGGGCGCCTATGGTATCTCGGGCTACGATGGCAGCGGCCAGACTGTGGCGATCATCGACGCCTATGCCGCGCCGACCATCCTGCAGGACGTCAACCAGTGGTCGACCAATCGCGGACTGCCGACGATGCAGGGGAGCCAATTCACTCAGGTGGTGGCGCCGGGCACGTATCATCACCCTGAGCGCGGCATGAAGCAGGACCCGCAGGGGTGGTACGGCGAAGAGACGCTGGACGTGGAGGCGGTTCACGGCATGGCGCCAGCAGCCAACATTGTGTATGTCGGCGCGCCGAATAACTTCCAGGATCTCGACGCGGCGCTCAATCACGTGGTGGACAAGCACCTGGCGCAGATCGTGACCAACTCGTATGGGTGGACCACCGAGCTATTGCCCACCGGCTTCATCAAGCCGTATGAGGATACCATTCTTCAGGGCGTGGCCGAGGGCATCGGCATCTACTTCTCCTCGGGCGATAACAGCGATGAGTCGCTGGTGATGGGCTATCAGACGGCAGACTGGCCGGCATCCAGCCCATTTGTGACGGCAGTGGGCGGGACCACTCTGGCGGTCGGGCAGTCGAACAACTACCTGTTCGAGACAGGCTGGGGCACGACGACATCGTCGTGGACGGGGTCCGCATGGAGCCCAGCAGCGCCGGGCAACTGGCTCTATGGAGCAGGCGGCGGCGTGAGCCGGGTCTTTGGCGAGCCGTGGTATCAGGCAGGCGTCGTGCAGTCGTCCGTCTTCACTGCGCAGGGCCACTCGGGGCGCGCGGTGCCGGACATCAGCGCGTTTGCTGATCCGAACGCGGGTCTCATGATTGGCGAGACGCAGACGTTCCCGGATGGGAGCGTCAAGTATTCGGAGTACCGCATCGGCGGCACGAGCCTGTCGAGCCCGATCATGGCGGGCATCATGGCCCTGGCGGATCAGGCGCACGGCAGCCCACATGGCTTTGCCAATCCGCTCTTCTACGGTCTGGCGGGGTCGGCAGCGTATCACGATGTCGTCAGCCCGGCATCGACGCTGGCGATGGTACGGGTGAACTATAACAACAGCGTGGATGCGTCGAACGGCGTGTCGTACCGGCTGCGCGCGCTGAATCAGACGCTTAGCCTGCAGACAACGCCAGGCTACGACGACGTGACGGGTGTGGGGACGCCAACAAGCGCGTTCTTGAATGCGTTGAAGTAGGTCGTATGTAGCCTCTGTGGCTAAAGGAGCGGGCTGTGCTCACTTCGGTGGGCGCGGCCCGCTTTATCGTGTCTCATACCAATTTCGGTTCGTGTGTTGGTCAACCTCACCCCCAGCCCCGCTCCCACAGGGAGAGGGGAGCGCAGTTTCTCCTTCTAGGAGAGGGGGCCATGGGGTGAGGTCCGTCGCGCGCATGTGCCAACAACCCCAGCGAACTTGGTATCAGAGACTGTCTGAAAACTCGTAGAGATGAGACGAAGAGGGTCTATGTGTGCCCATTTTGCGGCAGTAGCGCGCTTTCTGCAGCCCAGTTGGCGTCATTCGATCAGCCATTGACGCCACCACATCGTGGAATTTTCAGACAGTCTTTGAGGCGCTCTTATTGCTGTTCCATGCCGCGATAGAGCTGGAGCGCCTGGGTCAGCCGCTGGCGCGCTTCGGAGGTGTACGGCTCGCATTGAAACATGATGTGCTGCACGCCGAGTTCCGCATAGCCGCGCATGGCCGCCGCGATCTCCTGCACCGTCCCGGTCAGAGGCTTATCGAAGAAACTTGGTTGCTTGGCTTGGAGATCGGGGAACCAGAGGCCGATGAGCGCCGTGATGCCAATTGTTGCCGGGTCGCGCCCGACCGCGCGGCACGCGGCCGCGATTCTGGCGAGCGGCTCGGCTATGGTTTCTGGTTGGCCCATATAGCCCGTGTTCCACAGGTCGGCATACTGGGCGGTCAGCCTGAGCATGCGCGGCCCTTCGCCGCCCGACAGCAACGGCGGCCCTGCTGCTCGCGGACCGCGCGGCACGATCTCGCAGTTGCTCGCCTGATAATACTGGCCCGCGAAATCGACCTGCCCGTCACGCAGCAGTGGCTTGAGGATCTGCATGGCTTCTTCGAAGCGGTCCACGCGATGATCGAAGGGCAGCCCAAACGCCTGATACTCCGGCTCGTTCCAGCCCGCGCCGATCCCCAGGATCAAGCGCCCGTGGCTCACCTCGTCGAGCGTTGTCGCCATTTTCGCCAGGATCGCCGGATGGCGGAAGGCATTGCACAGCACCAGCGTGCCAATCTCCACCCGCTGGGTCGCTTCGGCCAGTGCCGTCAGCATAGTCCAGCATTCCCAGATGCCATTGGTTGGCTCCCCAGGGCGGCGATAGAGGAGGTGATCGGCGAGCCAGAGGCTATCGAAGCCATCCGTTTCCGCCTGTTGCGCGATGGCGCGGATCGAGTCATACGGGCGCGTGCGGTTATCTTCGCGGTCGTTCGCCAGGAAGACCATCAGCCCAATCTTCACCGTTTGCCCTCACCATTCTTCGGAACACGATAGCTCTCTACCAGAAGCGTACTGCTCCGCAACACACAGTCGCTGCTCTCTTGTTATACTCCGTTCACCTCATCATCCCCAGCACGTAGCGTATGCGAGTTGGTCATGCATCTGAGCACCTCCTTTTTCAAGTCTACCCTGAATACAGGACAGTTTCCTTCCTGTTGCCCTTTGCTGCGCAGGAACACTCCATATCTCGTTGCGCATCTCGTGGGACTTCCTCACTTTTGATGCTGAGCGGTTGGTGGAAGTCACGGTGATAGCGCAGAGGAAGAAAGTACGCGTCGCGCAGCAAGGGAAACCCTGCGCGACCATCCAGCTGGCGTTTCAGGAGCTTGACTCGCTTGACCTGCCCCTCCACTGGTCCCTGGCTCCACGGGTAACGGAGGGCTTCGTGAACAGCAGGGTAGCCCCGACGCACGCCATGCGCGAATCGGACAAATTCAGCGGTGCCAGACTGCTCACACTGCTCCAACCAGGAGTCCAAGTGTGTAGGAGCGCGTTCAGCTATCATAGTGTGAAAGGTGGTCAGCAGGTACTGCGCCTCAGCAATCTGAGGGCACAGCCGCTTCAACGTGGTGCTGTATGCGATTTCGCACACGGTCGGATCAACCTCCACCTTGGTGAGCAGCCAGTGGGTTTGACGCGGCGAGTATGAGACGGCTTCGTCTTTGGCCGGCAGCGGCTGGCCGGCTACGCCAGGCGCTTGGGGCGACGTTCGCCAGGCAATGACCAAGCGACATACCTGCCCCACGTTGGCGGGGTAGCCATGCGCATGGATTTCGCGCCAGAGCGTACGCGCATCCCTCTGGGCAGTCGGAAAAGCGTGGAGAGCTCCATGGTTGGTGCACTGGTGCCGGTGGGGAATACTATGACCACCAGGCTCCCTCACCATAGCCGATTTCTACCAACCGCTCAGCGTCAAAAGTGAGGCAGACCCCTTATGGTGCTCAGGTCAAATTCGGCATCTTCTCCCGCCGGTATTGTGTCATCGTGTCGTATACCTGATTCGGGTTTATCAGACGGTTTCTCAGAGAATGGGCGAACGTAGTACTATGTATTTTTGCCTGTTGCCTATCAGTAAGCTTTTTGAGAGAATGGTGTCCTATCCGCCTAACGTTCACGTGAATGTGGCGTTGTGAGGTGATGTGGAGGTGGTCACGCCGATGATGGTGTGGCCGACGTATCCCCAATGGTGGGGATCACTTCAGGGTTTGTTGTTTTGCGGAATGGGGAGGTTGAATGAAATCGTCGCGTAGGCTTGGTATTGCCGGCGTGATGCTGACGGCCGCTCTGGCGCTGGCGGCGCTGGGCGTGACGTTGGTGCATGCCGGGCAGGCTACGAACTACACGCTCAACGGCAATACGCCGGGGTGGGTAGGCAAGGCCCAAAATCTGGGCGCCGCGGACGCCAATCAGACCATCGATCTGACGGTCTGGCTCAGGCTCCACAACGAGGGCAAGCTCCAGCAGCAACTGCACGATCTCTATACGCCGGGCAGTGGCAGCTATCACAAGTGGCTTAGCCAGAACGACTTCAACGCCAGCTACTCTCCGACCGCGCAGGAAGTGAAGTCTGTTTCGAACTTCCTCCAAGCACACGGGTTTACGATCCAGAGCACGGCGGAGAACAACTTCTACATCCACGTCACCGGGACGGTGGCGGCGGCTGAGAAGGCATTTCACGTCCAGATCAACAACTACAGCTATCACGGCCAGAATTTCCGCTCGAATGCCGCTGACCCGAGTGTGAACGATCCGTCGGGCGGCAATATCGCCAACGTGACGGGGCTGGATAACGCCAGCGATTACCACTCGTTTGCTCAGCGGCCGGCGCTGAGTGGCGGAGACGGCGTGAGCCCGAACAACGCGGTGATCTGGCAGGTGCTGTGCGGCGGCTTTGACACGACGAAGACGCTGAACATCAACAACGGCACGACCGCGACGTACACGGGCTTTGTGCCGTGCGGGTACGGCGCCAAGCAACTGCAGAAGGCCTACGGCATCGATCAACTGGTCGCGCAGGGCATCGACGGGCGTGGCCAGACAGTCGCCATCGTAGATGCGTATGGCAGCCCGACGATCTTGCAGGATGCCAACGCTTATTCGGCGGCGTATGGTCTGCCGCAACTGGTGCAGGGGCAGAACTTTGACGTGGTGACGCCACCGGGCATCACGAATATCAAAGAGGGTCCGACGCGCGATCCGCTCGGCTGGCAGGGCGAAGTGACCCTGGATGTCGAGATGGTGCATGCGATGGCGCCGGGCGCGAAGATCGTGCTGGTGGCGGCACCGAAC
>DASVOW010000120.1:0-7554 GCA_036383155.1 Ktedonobacterales bacterium | reverse complement strand
CAGCGCGGGGGAGCATGGCATATTCGGCGGTGAGCCAGCCCTGGCCGCGTCCTTCAAGGAAAGGCGGCACGCGATCTTCGATACTGGCGACGCAGAGCACGCGAGTGTCGCCAAATTCGATGAGCACGGACCCTTCGGCGTGGCGCAGGTAATCGACGGTCATATGTACGGGACGCAACTGGTCGTTGGGGCGTCCATCGGCGCGAGGCATAGGCAGGGGCTCCTTGTTTACTTATTGCAGCTTTGGCTGGCTATAGTATGCGGTGTATTCGATGGCCAAGACAAGGTGAGAAGGTACGGTGTGTATCAGATGGGTTGTAGCCGGAAAGTGTAGTCGAGGGTGTAGAACGGCTGAGACGGCGTGCTGCCATCGGGGGCGGTCTCGTTCGCCTCATGCTTGACGAAGTCCGCGATGCAGGAACTGCGCACGCCGAATACGGCATCCGACTCAAGCCAGCGATCGCCGGAAACGAAGATGTGGGTGATCAGTGTGTCGTAGCCGGGCGCGCTCACTCTGAAGTGGACATGCGCCGGGCGCATCGCGGATCTGTTGGTGGCTTGCAACATCTCGCCGACGGGGCCATCGGTCGGAATCGGGTAGGCGCTCGGCTGGATGGTGCGGAAGCTGAAACGTCCATCAGCGTACGTCTGGAACACGGCGCGCAGCTTCATCTCATCGCGGCTCCAGTTTGGATTTTGCAGGTCGTAGAAGCCTTCGGCGTCCGCATGCCAGATGTCGACTGTGGCGCCGGCGACGGGCTTGCCATCGATTCCCGTGACGTGTGCCGTCACGAACAAGGGGTCACCAGGCATGCCTTCCGCGATATTGGCACCGTCTGGTTGAGGTGTCGCGCCCTCGATATGGAAGGGGCCAAAGACGGTCTGCTCGGTCGCCTCGGGAGCACGCTTGTGGTTTTGCGCAACCACCAGTTGCGAGAGGCCAAGCGCGTCTGAGAGGAGGATGAACTCCTGGCGCGTGCCGGAGCAGGTGTGGCCTGTGCGGGTGAGGAAGTCGATTCCCTGGAGCCATTCGTCTTCGGTGAGATTGACTTCGCGAGCAAAGTCGTGGAGATGCCGCACCAGGGAGGTCATGATGTGCTTCAATCGCGGGTTCGGCGTGCCGGCGAACTGGTCGATCACGGCGCCGGTGATGGTGGTCTCGTCGAGGTTACGCTGCGTGGCCATGATGTGCGCCTCCTCCCTCGTCAGGGATCGGTAACTAGTCGCCTTCCTGGTTCGTCGGTGCTGGCATCCGGCTCATACTGCCCCGGTGATGTCGTTGCGGCAGCTCTGCCAGTCTTTCCTGCTCTCTCTCAGGATACGCTATCAATTGCGCTATCGCCTCACCGTGCACTTCGCGCTGGTGGCATCATGGAAGAGCGTGGCTATGGCACGACATCGCCAGTGTTGGAGCGCAGTTGTACGCTGCCGTCGGGGGCAACGGCGCAGACCCAAACGTGGGTGCGGGTGAAAAGCTGATCCCAGGTGATGGTGAAGGTGACGAGGTAACCACCGGTATGGGCGCTGTCGGGCGCTACGGCGGTCTGTGCCGTGCCGAGGTATGGACCACGCCAAACAGAACCGAGATCGGTAAAGAGAATCCAGTAGCGCGCGCCGCGAGTCGCGGGGGTGGTGCTGTCACCCAGGGGGAAGGTGGTGGGGGTGAGAAACGGCGGATCCTGGTTGGTGTCGGGCAGGAAGCGCGACAATGATGCGCGGGCGAGGAGTGCCGCCGCGCCGGGGGTGAGCGCGGCTGGCGCGCCAGTGGGATCGCGCACGATGGCGAGGACGCCGCGCGTGTCGGGGAGATAGAGCAGGCCGCGTGTGGCGTCGGCGAGGAGCGGAACGGTGGGATTCCAGGCGACGCGCAGAGGGAGCGCGGCGATGGGGGCAGCAGTAGAGGCGTCACGGGCGGTGATGGCGGTCGCGCCAGCCGTGTAGAGATGGTGGGTCGCGTCGTTCCAGCCGAGGGCGAGCGAGCCACGCAATGTGGGCTGATTCTGCAGGGCTGACGCGGCATTAGCGGGAAGGGGCACACTTAGAGTGAGACGCTGGACAGTAGCATCGGCGCCGTAGAGATAGAGCGCGTGGGATGCGCTGTCGAGGGGGCCGAGGCGTGTGCCAGCGGGCAACGAAAGCTGGCTCTGCGGCGCGAGGGTGGCGGCATCATAGGCGGCGAGCGTGGGGGCGGCGGTTGGCGTGTCGCGCAGGAGGAGGTAGAGACGACCGTCCGCTGCGTCGAGCGCTGGACCTTCGACGATTGCCGAGGCAGGCAGGGGATTGCGTGCGAGCACGAGACCGGTTGTGAGGTCGAGCGTGAGTATCTGGCCGGGTCCGGCGAGGAGGAGGGTGTGGCGAGCGGGGTCGAGCGCCGCGCCGCTCTCGCGCTGCCACGAGATGTCAGTGGGGAGCGGATAGGTGGCGATGGGAGCACCGGTAGCCGTGGAGAAGACGACGACGGCATGGGGCGCGACGGCGTAGGCGCGATGGGTAGCGCTATCCGGCAGGAGCGCGACACTCTGCGCGGCTGCGATGGCTGTGCCGGTGAGCGGTGTGGTGGCGATGGCTGCGCCGGTCGCGCCGTCGAGCACAGAGAAGTTGGTGAGTGGTTGAGCGGAGGGGCAGGCGCCGACGGGTGGTGGAGGGCAGTCGGGAGCGGCGTCGGAGGCGAGCGCGACGAGATGCCCCGAGGCAGTGTCGAGCGCGGTGAGCTGGTAGCCGATGTGGGGTGAGGTGACGGCGACGACGGGCAGCGGCGGGATGGCAGGCGCAGCGACGATGGGCGGCTGCTGCGCAGTCTGAATCAGATGGCGGCCGATGAAGGCACCTACCAGGATAACGAGCACGACGCCAATTGAGCCGAGCGCCCAGGGCCAGTAGCGCAGGCGAATGGGGCTGGCGCCGTTGCTGCGGCCAGCCCGTCGTTGATTCATGTTCTTCGCAATGGCGGTATCGGCGTCAGGCATTGGCGTTGTATTTGCCCGGCGATGTCGGGGTGTCGTCCACATAGGGCGAGGCTAGCGGCGGCTGGGCAGGCCACGGTGGCGGGTACACAGGGGGATAGGTCTGTGTCGGGGCGGGATAGGGTGTGGAGGTGGGCGGCTGCGGCTGGATTGGGTTCGAGTAGTTGGGCGCGTAGGGTGCCTGGTTTGTGGCGGCAACGGTCGTCGTGTTGGGCGAGACGAAGGCCGGCGCAGCAGGAGCGGCGGGGGCCGAGGGTGTGTATGGCGTGACCGACGCGGCATTCGCGCTGAGGATGCCGCCATTGCCGGCAGCGGAAGGGGCACTCCGGCCGCCGCCCAGCCTGCCTAGCAGACCGCCGACACGAGGGGGACTGGCCGCGCTGTTGGCGCCGCCACCAGATGATCCGGCGACGGCATAGCCTGGGGAGGGCAGGGATGGAGAGCGTCTGCCGGAGAGCTTGCGGAAGATGCGGGAGACGAAGCGCAAGAAGGTCACGGCAAGCAGCAGGATCAGGATGAAGCCGATGATCGGGGCGAAGAGCAGGAGTAATGACACGAGCACCGCCGCCACGTCTTCGATGATGCTGACGATGGGATTGCCGATACCGGCGGTGGTGGCACTGACGGCGGGTCGGGTCGCGGCTTTGGCACCGTGGAAGGCGAAGGCCAGGACAGCGCCGATCAGCGCGGCGATCCAGGAGTGTTGCTGGCTGATGGGGTTTGCGGTGCCAGCCATGATGACAGCGCCGGAGATGGGACGGATGACAGTGTGCACGAGGTCGCTGATATGGTCGATGACGGGCACTTTGTCGACGATGAACTCGCCGACGACGAGGATTGCCAGGATGAGCAACACGGCAGGTGAGCCCAGATCTTTGAAGCTGTCCTGAAGCTGCACCAGCCCCGCGTCGCTAGCGATGCCCAGGGCGACCAGCGGCAGATAGGCGCGGATGCCCGCTATGGAACTGAGGCCCAGTGCCGCAAAGAGTGTGGTGATGGTCTGGACGAACGCGATCGGGTCTTGCGATGAGTCCGGCATCGTCTGTCACCCCCATGCCAATGCTCGAAATGTCGCGTCAGTGTGGCGCACACCGCATGTGTCGGACGACTATCAGGCGGGTTGTAAGGAAACATCTGTTGTACGTGCGAGGCGCCGCTCAAGTTGCTTTCGGCGTCCTCTTCTGTGGCAGTGTACCATGCCTGAGCGGTGGCGATGGGTGGGGGTGGGAACATCGTCTCGCCATGGTCGGCCTAGAAGAGGTGCGATAGCTGTAGAAAGGCGCTTGGAGACGATGGGAGCTTAACCAGGGAGCGGCGATGCTGGAGCGCCCAGCTGCTCCTCTCCCTGTGCGCCGCTCACGCTTGCCCAAATGCTACCATCTGCCTGCCGGCGTATTTCACCTGTGGCAACGCATGCTCGAAGGAAGGGATGCGCTTTATTGGCGTTGCTCGAAGCGAGCTTTGGCTTCGGCGATGACGCGCCAGGCTTCGTCTACTTCGAGCCAGTCGCGCACGTCGGTCTGTACGCCCTGAAGCTCTTTGTAGGTGCGGAAGAAGGCGGAGATCTCGAGCGGCCAGTGCTCGTCGAGGTCGGAAAGGCATCTAACGGAGGTGAAACGCGGGTCGTCTACAGGTACGGCCAGGATCTTTTCGTCTTCGCCTTTCTCGTCGGTCATGATGAGCGCGGCGATGGGACGAGCGCGCAAGTGACAGCCAGTAAACGTGGGCTCCTCCACTACGACCAGGACGTCCAGCGGATCGCCGTCGCCGGAGAGCGTTCCTTCGATGAAACCGTAATCGGTGGGGTAGTGCATGGAGGAGTAGAGCACGCGGTCCAGGCGGAAGACGTGCCGCTCGTGATCGAACTCATATTTGTTGCGGCTGCCGCGCGGGATTTCGATCGTCGCCTCAACCCAGTCCTCCTGGCGATTTTCCACCGCCCGCGCGTGCTGATCCTGTTGCTGGTCTGCCATTGTTGGCCTCCCGCGCTGTTCAGATTGCCCGGTTAGATTGCCATGCCCGCCGGGAGATATTCCGGCGACGCTACACGGTTCCAGTAGGGGCGCGATTTCAGCGCATAGCTATACGATATCGCGATGATATGCCACCCACACTACCACACTGCATATTTCGTGCGAGGCAGAAGCTAAAGCAGCCCGGCGAAAGGTACTTTCTTCCTAACATCGTAGCGGGTGGTGGAGGGCGCCATGCCCCTGAAAATACGGACTCGGGCGGCCTCTATGACTTGCGTGTAGTTGTGTTGCGGTGGGGACGCGCAAGTGCTACAATCGAGCCCTGGAAACGCATGATGTGGCTGTATTTCTGTGTTAGCGTGGTATAGCCATGAGAGACGGGAGCAGTCGCTCCAACCCCAGGAAGGTATGCGGCGGGTACTGGCAGGTTGTCAGCCCCTGCGGCAGTGCAGTCAGTGTCAGTAAGACGCCGCAGTGGGCGGTGGAAGCGGAGAGATATCATGGCAAAAGGCGAGCGCCCGGCACGGCGGGGAGCCGGCTCGCGGATCATAGGGTTGCTCAATCCCATCCGCGATCCCAGCCTGCTCGTCGCCATTATCCTCACCGCGATTTTCAAGGCTGGCTCGGGTGCTGGAATACAGGAGTGGGCGCTTACCTTCATTCTTGTCTGGATGGCCGTCAAGGCGATTATCTGGCTGCTGGTCAATTTCGCCTTCTCGTTTGTCTATCTGATTCGCAAGATTGGCTGGGTGCTGAAGAATCCGCGGCTGGCGTGGCGTCTGCTGGATGCGCTGGGCACCGAAGAGATCATTATCGGCGGTCTGCGGCCTGATATGTTTGCCACCGAGGAAGGCGGACTGCATGAGGGCCAGCTTGGTCTGGCGGGCGGTATGATGGGCCAGTACGCCGCTCCTGGCTATGGCGGTGCGTTGAGTGGGCCGGCGTATGGTGGGTACGGCGCCGACTACGGTCAGGGATATGGGCAGCAGGGCTACGGCGACGATGGCTATGACGAGTATGGCGAGTATCAGGGTAATGGCTATCAGCAGCAACCATACGGGCGCCAGCCACAGCCGAGCATGCGTCTCGACGAGCAAGGCGAGGAACTGCGCGAGCTGCTGACCTCCTACTCGAAGCTGATCGGCGACTGGATGGCTTACACCGAAGAGAAGTGGCGCGCGGTCAGCGATAGCCAGCTCGGCTGGAAGCCGTTGCGTGGGCGATGGAACGGCTGGGAAGAGATTTATCGCGACGCCTTTGGGGCGCACGACCAGCAGGCATCGCAGACGACGGTGGATTCGATGGCACGGCGCTTTGACAATGCCCAGACGAAGGGATCGGCGGCGAGCGCTGTCGCTTGCTTCATGCGCGATCTGGATAGCCTGCGCCAGAGCATGACGCTGCTCGAGGGCGGCGAGCCGGACGCAGCGCCGCGCATGGGCGGTATCGAGTCGAGGCCGCAATTGTCTCAGCGCACCAATAAGTCTCCGATTATCCGCAATCCTATGATTGTCGACGCCGACCGCTAGGCGCCGGATGTGTCATGCCGCCGCGACTTTGCCGCTAGCCATGAGGGACTGAGAACGACATGCGACAAGAGACCCTGCGCTGGGGACTAACGATGGGGCTGATCGCGGCGATACTCGGCACGCTGGCATTCGCCGTTGGAGCGTTGATCGCGCCGCTGCGCCTGCAGACGAGTGCGGAGGCGGTAGCGTTCGCCTACTTCGCGCGCGGCATGCTTGGCTTCATTGCGCTGGGCATTGCGTTGGGTCTCGCGTACTATGCCGGTCTGCGGAGCGAGCGCGATCTGAGACGCGGACGTGCGGCGCAGCCTGTATCTGGCGAGGCGGGCGTACCGACCACGCAAGCGGCAGCCAAGGTGCCGTGGGGCGAGCAATGGAATGCAGCGAATACCGGCGCGATCGTCATGTTGTGCTTCTGGATTGCCGCAACCGCATGCTCGTATGTCTTTCCACTCTCGCAGCCGGGCGTGCCTCAGCCTCAAAATCAGGCGCTTACGAATGCCGAGCTGCATCTCGTTTTGTTGGTGGTCTACATCCTGTTTGGCGCGGGGGCGGGGGGAATTGGTGGCCGCTGGTATGCATCGCGCATCGTGCTCGATCGCATCATCGTCATGCCGCCGTCACTCCCTGTGGAGCGTGAGGTGAAGCCCGCACAGGAGGCGGCTTCGACAGGAGCCACGGTTGAGCATATGGAGGCTGCAACGGAGGAGGCGACGGAGAGCGGCGCAGCTCAGGAACATGCGGCATTTCCGACTGATAGCGCACCTACACTCCTGCCCTAGAGGCTGTGGATGGTGATATTTCACAAACCACGGCCTTCCCCATCCTTGATGCAGATTAACGAAATAGGGCGGGTACGGCGAGGGGGCACCACCCCACCCTGGTTTTCGGCTATCCCTCGCACGTGCGCGGGAGATAGGGAAGTGCAGCGAACTGGGTGACGAGTGGATCAGGGCAGCCGATCTTTTTTGCATGGCATGAAGGAAGGGATCGCACGACGAGGATCGTGGCACCAGGGGTGGTTCTTTTGTTGCAAAGCTGGTAGATACTTGTGTGTTTCCTCGAACTTTGGCTTGCTGGCGAACGTAGCAT
>DASVOW010000119.1:0-2907 GCA_036383155.1 Ktedonobacterales bacterium | reverse complement strand
ATTGAGCAATCTCCCACTAGTACCAGCAAGCAGTACACGCTTGAGTCTATTCGTTCGCACGAGGTTGCGCATGGAGACATCGGAGACAGTCACCCGCGAGCAAGTTGAGGAGCAACTTCGCCACATTTCCGACGACCAACTGGCTAGCGTTTCTCACTTTCTCGCGGCGCTCACGCAATCCACACTAGACGATGATGGGAATCACGACTTCCTTCGCTTTGCTGAGTTAAGTCTAGGGGAGGAGTGGGATACTCAAGAGGAAGATGCCGCATGGGTGCACCTGGCGGACCTACCCACCTGGTAAGAGGTGATGTCGTCATCGTCCAATTCCCGTTCACCGATCTGAGCGCCACTAAGCTCAGGCCTGCCCTCGTCGTGGCCGCGCTAAATGGTGACGATGTCATGCTCTGCCAGATCACCAGCCAGCACAAATCCGCTCATAGTGCCATACCAATCACTGCGACAGACTTCACAGCAGGAACACTCGCGCGTGATAGCTATGTGCGCCCCGAACATCTTTTCACCGGCAATAGAAACCTCACCCGCCGTATCGGACATCTAAGAGACAGCAAAGTTCAAGAGGTTATCTCGCGCATCATCCAGATATTGACTACTTGAGCGGCTAGCCTGCCTCGACTACTTGTCTTTCAGGTGGTCCAGGACATCCTGCGAATTGCTCATGACTTTTTCAAACGCCGCCATTACCTCAGGCCGCACATCATCAGAGGTAACCGCCGGTTGCCGCAGTACCACTCGCATAGCTGCCGCAACGCGATCCTGCTCCTCTGGCGGTAGCGTGGCAACCTCGTCAATCACTTCCTGTAAGCGCTCGGTTATCATGGCTGTCCACCTCCTCGATGATGACACAGCCCTACCATACCACGTTCAATACTCCACCTGCACCATGACGTCGCCCTCACGCTTGAGCACCGCGACCAGCGTCGTATCGCCCTCGCGCGAGCAGCGCAGCGAGCGTACAGTGACATCGCCGAGCCACTGCGGCAGGTGCGGGCGGTAGATGTAGAGCATCTTGCGCATGGCATGAGGCTGCAACCCCAGCGCGGACTGTAGCAACAGCGGCAATGCACCCGCCGCCCATGCCTGCGGGCTGCATGCCACCGGATACTTCACCGGACGCGTGTACTGGCTCAGGCTAAACCCGTCGAACACTTCGGGCAAACGAAAATCCGTGAACTGCGTCGCGGCCTCGTAGATGCCGGTGAAGAGGCGATCCAGGTGTTCCGTCTCTCCCCAACGACGCATTCCCAGTGCGATCAAGGCATTGTCATGCGGCCAGACAGAGCCAACCTGATAGTCCAGTGGATTATAGGCGACCTCCTGCTCAGAGAGCGTGCGGATACCCCAGCCGCAAAAGAGATCATCCTGCATCAGCCGGTCGGCAACTTTTCGCGCCCGCTCCTCCGTCACGATACCCGTGAAAAGCGTCTGGCCCGGATTCGAGGCGATGGCCCGCGAGAGACGGCCTCCTCGCTGCAACGCGAACCCATAGAACCCCGCATCGTCCATCCAGAACGTCTCGTTGAAGCGCTGCTTGAGTGCCTCAGCTTTCTGCTCCAGTGTTTGCGCGCTATCCTCATCGCCGATCATCCGCAAGATGTCCGCAATGTCGCGGCGGGCGCGATAGGCATAGCCCTGCACCTCGACCAGCGCCACCGGCGGCTCGACCAGCGAGCCATCCTCGTTGACAATGCCATTGTCCGAATCCTTCCACCCCTGGTTGATCAGCCCCTTCTCCGACTTCGTGCCATATGTCAGGAAGCCGTGCGAATGCTCCTTCTCATTCTCGTCCATCCAATCGAGTGCGCGATTGATGTTATCGCGCAACTGGTGAAAGAAGGCGACATCACCCGTCCAGCGGACATACTCAGCCGCCAGCATCAAAAACCAGGGCGAGCGCATCCACCGTCCCGTAGTACGGGCTCATCGGCACGTCATGCAGATTGGCCGCTTCCCCCACTCGCAATTCATGCAATATCTTGCCCGGCTCCTCGTCTCGATACGCATCGTGCCTGGTGCCCTGATAGCGTGCCAGCACGTCGAGTGTGCTGCGTGCAAGCTCCAGCTGGAAAGCCAGCGTCTCAAACGCGGTGACACACGTATCACGACCAAACAACGCGACGTACCAGGGAATGCCTGCCGCGACAAAGATATCATCTCCATTCGCCGTAGCGCCGCTCCTGCACCACCTCTTCGGCGCCAGCCGCGTACATGACCTCCATCACCTTGTTCTTGCCAAACTCGATCAGCTTCTTATCGTTGTCATGCAGATCGAATGTCACCTTCGCCACACATAGACCATACTGGTCGGTCTCGTCGGCAAGCTCCACCCGATTGTCCTCCCACGGCAGAATCTCGCCGAGCAGCCCAAGCGCCGCCCAATGGTTATAGTCCATCATCACCCGGCGCATACCAGGGTATTCGCGCCTCAAGTGCTGGCGACTGTGCCCAGTGGGCCGTGCGCAGCCAGAGTGGGAATCCAAGGTCGGCGAGCGTAGCGTGCATGACACATCCTCCTGAACGTGCCATCTACTTCACGTTGCGATATATCCACTATTTCCCGCGCTATCACGTTGTGTGCCAGCGGTTCCGGCGAGACGTTTGCGGCGAGCGGCGAAGAGGGACACGCTATCACGTTGCTACCATGAAATGATCGCCAGTCATGTTTTGCTTCATGAGGATGCGCTTTTTGGCGCGCGATGTGACTACATACAGGCCTAGGACGTTGCACCATATGCTTGATTTGCGGTAGCAACACTGGCTATCGGGATTTGACAGGCCCCCGACGGCATAGTTATAATCATTTGGTACACTGCGTGGAAAGGTTTGGAAGTATACACCATGAAGCGAACCTGGCAGCCAAAACGCATCCCGCGAAAGCGTGAGCAT
>DASVOW010000118.1:0-9377 GCA_036383155.1 Ktedonobacterales bacterium | reverse complement strand
GACGCGGTCGATCCGGCGATTGTGGATGAGGTGCGGGAACACGCGCTCTCCGTTCCCGGCGTGCGGGAGGTGACGGATATCCGCGCACGCTGGGCAGGGCGCCAACTGTATGTCGCGCTCAATCTGGGGGCCGATGCGACGATGACCCTGGCGCAGGCGCATGCGATAGCTGAGCGCGTGCGCCAGGAGGTGCTCGCGCATGTGGCGGGGGCAGCAAAGGTGGATATTCATGTCGATCCGGTGGGGCTACCGGAAGGCGTCGATCCGCACGCCTGGACGCACGAGGATCACGAGGATCACGAGGATCACGAGGATCACGGGCATGGCCATGACCACGGAGGGCAGGATCATTAGCTTTCTAACAGTGTTGCTGCGCCAGCGCTGCGTAACAAGGCGCCGAGCCTCCGATAATCTTCCTCTTGCAGCGTCAAGGGGCGATGGATGCAGGCGCGCGATCCTGGGTGGTAGAGTGGGATGAGCAGGTGCCCATTCCAGGGGATCACCTTGCCGATGTCTCGCCTGAGGATGACATCATGTGGTGCGATGAGGTGTAGGGCACGGAGCGCCGACGTGCCAAGCGTAACGATGTAGCAGGGTTGGAGAACGTCAACCGTGCGGTGCAGGTGGGGCGAGCAGTTGCGCACTTCTTGCGCGCTCGGGGGAGCGTTGTTGCCAGACGTGCCGCGCGGATTGCAGAGCACGGCGTTTGTGATAAAGATGTGTTCGCGTGAGAGGCCCGCAGCGTGAAGAAGGCGCTCGAAATTGCGCCCGGTCTGATCACCGTAGAGCGGAATGCTCGATTCTTCCGCGCCAAGACGGCCGGGCGCCTCGGCGATGACGAGGACGCGACTGGCGATGTCGCCGTTGCGGTGCGAAAGCACGTGGGCGCGACCCGCCATACGCGGGCATAGGTGACATCCCTGGACCTCCCCGACAAGCTGGTGGAATGCTGTGGCGCGACGCTCACCATTCATTACGCTTCCCTTTGGATTTCGCGTCGTCTTCGTAACATATTCGCTGCGCTCATGGCACCTGGCGTGCTGTACTTTCTCAAGGGGCTGGTCTTGCCAGATTGAGCGTTGCAGACACCCATTCCACCCCTGCGATGACGCGTGTGTGATAGGTGACAGCAAGCGCTGGAACCCTCACTGGTTTACAATAACATACAATGAGGGGGGATATGAGTGAGCCGGCTACGATGTGGTCAGGTGATCGCCCTATGCCAAAGGTAATACGCTCTACTCATGGGTGATCCGTCTGGAGGATGACTCAAAATGCGACCTGCGTCACTGTTGTGGAGGGTGATCGTGCAGTACCATGTGTGTAGACACGATGTGCAGAGCGCTGACTTGGGTAGCAAAGCTGTGCAACCCAAGGATATCTTCAGCGTATATAGTGTGGGAATGCAGCGTTATGACTGCTCAGCACAGGGTTGCATTCCTGGCGAAGCGCCGGCCGCCTAAGGCTCGTGGAACAGTGTAACGAGCACAGCGTGTAGAAGTTCGACCGGTCGCGACGCGAGAAGGAGGAAGCAGGGTGGGTACAAGTGGAGCCGCTCTGGTAGCTGGGCAATCATTCGCGGGCGCGTCTGGCGCGCAGCGCGTCTCCGATGCCACAAACGCCATTCGTACCGTCGAGATGCAAGAGGATGTGACGCTGGTGCGTCGCACGCTCGCCGGCGATCAGCAGGCGTTTGCGTCGCTCGTTGATAAGTACAAAGACTCCGTCTTCAACGTGGCCTATCGGATGTTGGGCAACCCCACCGAGGCCGAAGACGTGGCGCAAGAGACGTTTGTCCGCGCGTATACGCAGTTACGCACCTATAAGGATACACACCGCTTCAGCACATGGCTGCTCTCGATTGCCTCGCACCTCTCCATCGATCAGTTGCGGCGCAGGCGCTTCCTGGCGCTGCCGCTGGAGAACGTGCCGTTCCTCGAATGGATCGCCGATCTGGGGCTGGGCCCCGAGGAATCGGCGCTTGCCGTCGAAGCCTCGGACGAGATGCAGCGTGTGTTGAGCACGCTTCCAACTAAATACCGCGCTGTGTTAATCCTGCGCTACTGGCACGATCTCTCGTATGAAGAGATCGCCGAGGCGCTCCACCTGACGGCGCCGCTGGTCAAGGCACGACTGCACCGAGCGCGTGAATTGGTGGCGCGGGCGATGAAGGCGCAGGGATCGGAACTCCCATTCGGCGAGGACGAGCCCGGCGCGATGAAGCGCCAAGCACATCGAAGGGGAACTCGCAGTGAGGTGGCAGCCGAGGCAAAATAGCTATAGATACAGCAGATATATGACACCGGCGCGAGTCGAAGCATACATCGAGGCCGTCACGACCAGCATCGCGGCGCGGTTGCGCCATGCCTCCAGACGGCGGGGCACGCACGCCGGTCAACGTTGTGCGCGCCGCACTATGCTGCCGCCCTCGTCGCTGCAACGCGCCTATTTCCTCTACCCAAAGGCTGAGCCTCACCCTGATGAATGGCTGCGCACGCTCGGCTACGACACGACGATGCGCAAGCCGGCCAGCGCACCAGTCGACTTCACGGCGCGGGTCATGGCGCGAGTCAGTGTGCAGGAGCAGCGCGAGACCACCGCCGAGCGCATAGCCGAGTGGGCCGAAGACACCGCGAGAACTGCTCGCCGCGTGGCGCTGGAGCGGGTGGGCGTTGTAGCGGCCATCGTGGCGTTCGCGGCACTGGTGGCGCTGATATCGGGCTGTGTCATTACCATTCTTGCACCACGCGCCGTGCTGACGTTCCTGGGTACGCTGCTGACGTTCGCTGTGGCCGGGCTGGCGGGGGCGCGTGCCATGCTGGCGCTCGTACTCGGCGTGACCTCGAATGATGGGTTGCTGCTGGCGCTGGCGGCGCTGCCAATCGGGGCGATGCTCATTGGCTCGCGGCTGATACGCCACTCTCCCGATACGCTGCGTCAGGCATGATGACCTCACCGTCGGCGACGAACTCCCCCCAGCCACCCCAGCCCGCCGACCATGAGCCGTGGCGTCCAGTAAGCCCACATGAGATACAGCCTCATCGCGCACATGAGAACGGCGCCTGTGCCAGTTGGCCGGGAATACTGTGCCTGACTGTTGTCGTGCTGGCCCTCAGCGTCATCTGGTGGTGGAGCGCTCTGCCCACCATCTTCTCGACGATGCTCTCCCCTTTGAATATCTTCAGCCCGGTGGCGGCATGGCAGCGCCCAGGCGTATCTCCCGGCGATACGGCGCCGATTGCGCCGGCGACGCTGGGTGGCTTCTCCACCCAGCAGGTATGCACAGGGAACAGTCGCGATGTGGTCAACGCCAGCGCGGTTGTCGGGCAGGACGAGTGGCTCTGCGGTGACCTGCGCGTCTACAACGGCGATGCAACGGTGGTTGGGCGCGTCGGCGGGGCTGTCACCATCGTGCATGGCGCGCTCGCGGTCTCGGGCGAGGTGGACGGTAACGTGACGGTGCTGGGCGGCTCGCTCGATCTGCGCCCCGGCGCCCGCATTGGTGGCGGTGTCAATGTGGTGGGCGGGACGGTGCTGCGCGGCGATCACACGGTAGTGGGTGGTCCCGTCTCGACGGATAACGCGCTGCAGCAAGAGGCGGTGACCAACTTCTTTGGCTTTGACAGCACGTTTAGCTTCCCCTGGTCGCACCTGATCTTCTGGGTTGCCGTCGGTGGCGCCCTGGCGTTGTTCTTTCCGCGCCAGCTTGCGCTGGTGCATCGCTCGGTGCGCGACGATCTGCCGCAGAGCCTCGGTGTCGGGGTGGTAGTGGCGCTGGTGGGCGGCGTGCTGGCGGTGGCGCTGACGGTGACGTGCATCGGCATCCCGCTCGCTGTGCTGTTGCTTGCGGCGCTCTGGGTGGCGTGGGTGGTGGGCACGGTAGCCGCCGGGGCATGGCTAGGTAGCAGGATGCTCGGCGTCGCGTTGCCGGAGTACCGGACGCCGCTGCTGGCGACGGTGCTAGGGGTGACGGTGCTCTCGCTGGTGAAGGCGATTCCGTGTGTTGGCGGCATTCTCTCGCTGGTGATCGGCTGCGTGGGCCTCGGTGCCTCAGTTCTTGCCCTGCTGTATGCGCGTCGCTCGGCGCGACTGGCGCATTGGGGGCGCCGGCGCGACCTCATTTCCCTGTGAGGCTCCCCCGTTGTGGCACATGCTGCTCACGGTACAAGAAGTGGCTATGCGAAGGCTTCGCCACGATATGCTACAATTCACCGCGACGGCACTGACGGCAGTTCCGGGCGAAAGCTATTTCTCTGGCTGGCAGATATATCGTATGCTATCAATAGAACACTTTTTGCTTTGTATGTGATGTATGCGAGTGGATGGGACCGGCGGATGACAGCGCACACTCTTTCGTCTGGTGGCGCACACGATGATAGCGAGGCGGGCGGGGCAGCAGAGCACAGCGCGGCTGAGGATGCTGACTCTATCGTCGAGCTCGAGCTCAATGATCTGGCATATGGCGGCGACGCGGTCGGGCGCTATCAGGGACGCGCTGTCTTCGTGAGCGGCGGACTACCCGGTGAGGTGGTGCGGGCGCGTCTGACGCGCGAGCGCAGCAACTATGCGCGGGCGACGCTGGTGGAGGTGCTGAAGGCGTCGCCGGAGCGGATCACGCCACAATACCCTGAGCTGGGTGAGTCTGGTGGCTTCCAGTGGCAGCATCTCGACTATCAGGCCCAGCTGCGCTGGAAGACGCGCATCACCCGCCAATTGCTGATGCGCGTCGGGCATTTTGCCAATCCGCTGGTGCTGCCGATCATTGGCATGCCAGCGGACGTCGATCCCTGGCGCTATCGCACCGTTGCGCAATTCGCTATTGGCCCACATGGCGAGATCGGTTTCCGGCGAGCAGGCTCGCATGATGTGCTGGATATGCCGTCGTGCCCCATCGTTCATCCGTCTCTCGATATGCTGTATCGCAATGTGCGCGAATGGCTGCGCGCGGAGTGGGGCGAGGCCGCCAGCGACTTTGCCGAGCGCTTCACATTGCGCGTGGCGTTAGGGGCACCAGGGACTGTGGCGGGAGCCGGATCCGGTCCGCTACAGGCGCATGGCTCCAATGACCGGGGCAATCACGTGCAACCTGCAGGCATCCTTGCTATCGAGACACGTCCGGGCGGAGCCATCGACGCGGCAGGGGGACCCCAGGCCATCGGCGCAGCATTGTTGGAGGCGACACCTGGGTTGGTCGGCGTCGTGATCTTGGGGCTGCCGGGCGGGCGTGGACGCATCGTGGTTGGGCAGGATTTCGTCTATGAGCACGTGCTGCACCGCACGTTTCGTATCTCCGCCGGCTCGTTTTTCCAGGTGAATGCCTCACAGACGCCGGTGCTGGTGGAGCAGGCGCTGGCTGCGCTGCGGCCGCGGCGCGGTGATTGGGCACTCGATTGTTATAGCGGAGCGGGGCTTTTCTCACTCTTCCTCGCCGAGCAGGTGACACACGTGCATGCCATCGAGTCGCAGCCGAGCGCAGTGGACGATGCCCGCGCCAGCGCTGCTATGAACGGCATTATCAATGTGACGGCTACGGAGGGCGTAGTCGAGCGCGTACTGGGCACGCTGCGCCGGCAAAACAGCAGGGCGGATATCGCGCTGGTCGATCCGCCGCGCGCTGGATGCCATCCCCGTGCGCTGGCCGAGATCAAGCAGCTTGCGCCGCGCACGCTGGTTTATATCTCCTGCGATCCGTCTACGCTGGCGCGCGACCTCCAGACTTTCTGCGCGGATGGCTACCGGCTCGTCTCGGTGCAGCCGGTCGATATGTTCCCCTTCACCTCGCACATTGAGTGCGTCGCCATCTGCGAGCGCATTCGCGCGTAGGCTGGTGTGCGATTTGCGTGGCGTGCGCTTGGCTGGTATCTGCTGCCTTTTGGCACTGCATCATTGATATGCTGGGCGATGTCGCTCATCTGTCCGCATGTTATTATCTGCCGTATGTCGCTTTGCATTACCCGCACTCTCAGAGGAGGCAGCAGCATGACCTTTTCCATCGTCGCGCGTGACCCGCAGACCGGTGACCTGGGCATCGCCGTGCAGTCAAAGTTTCTGGCTGTCGGCGCCGTGGTGCCGTGGGCGAGGGCTGGCATCGGAGCCGTTGCCACACAGTCTTGGGCAAACACCACCTATGGTCCGAACGGGCTGGAGCTGCTGGCACAGGGAAAGTCGCCGGAGGAGGTTATGGCTGCGCTTACAGCGGGCGATCCCCACGCTGATCAGCGCCAGGCTGGAATCGTCAATGCACAGGGGCGCTCTGTAACGTATACCGGCTCCAGCTGCAACGCCTGGGCAGGGGGAATCAAAGGGCCAAATTTTGCGGCGCAGGGCAATATTCTTGTGGGTGAGGCGACGGTTACGGCGATGGCCGAGACGTTTGAGCAGGCGCAGGGACCCCTCTGGCACCGTCTGGTGGCGGCGCTCACGGCAGGCCAGCGGGCAGGGGGCGACAGCCGGGGGCAGCAGTCGGCGGCGTTGCTGGTGGTGCGCGAGAATGGCGGCTATAGCGGCTTCAACGACCGCATGATTGACTTGCGCGTGGACGATCACCCGCAGCCAATCGAGGAGCTTGCGCGTCTGGTGCAGCTTCACGAGCTGCTCTTCCTGAAGCCTGCTCCTGAGGATCTGCTGCCAATCGACGGTGCGCTAGCAACTGAGCTGCAGCACTTGCTGGCGTGTTCCGGCGACTATCACGGCCCGGCGACTGGAGCCTTCGACGATGCTACGTTTGTGGCGCTGGAGCGCTATGGTGGCCGCGAAAACCTGGAGGAACGCCTGCTGCACGACAGGGCAGACGCCCGCCTCGACCGCAACGTATTGGCATACATGCGCGAGCACCTGGGCTCATAACGAGGAGGTCGTTCGCGCGGCGATTACAGTGATGTAGCTTCCACGCTGCTCTACGCGAGTCATTCTCCCACGCGCCCCTATCACTTCGTTTGTGGTGGTGGGGGAGTGTTGCTATATCGGTATTGTCACTGTGCGCTTTGTTGCAAAGCGAACGGAAAGATGCTGGTCGTCTGGAAACGAGGCATCTTCGATCAAGGCGATGGCTGTGCTGTAGTACCAGGGAAGCAAGGGTGAGCGCAGGTGTTCGAGATCGGGGGGCATCCAGTCGGCGGAGAAGTCTTCGCAGAGCGCCAGATCGCGAGCCTGCTGCGTGTGCCAGTCATAGAGCGAGGCTATGCCGACAATGGCTCGCCGCCGCCAACTGCATTCTGCCTCGTGAGCGGGCCAGCGCATGCCTACAGGCTCCAAGCAGAGGAGCCACCGCCCGGATGGGCTCTGTGCTGTGATCTCGCTAGTTCTGCTCATAGCCGTGCGCGCCGTCACGCGATCTTGCTTATTGAGAGGGTCTAACTGGATACGATGCAGTCTCATGCTGCTGGCATCACTCCATCCCTTTCTGTTCCAGTCATATGCGTCCCACGTCACGATGACGGCATCGCCGGCTGGCGCCATGGCGATATCGACGAGTTTGCCTGACCATCCGGGAAGCTGGAGCTGAGTGATAAGAGTGCGTTCCGGCCACGAGCGCCGCTCGAAGACGACGTGCTGATCGACCTGCTCCTTGTATGAGAATGGCGCGCCGCTCAACAGCCCTACTTGGTGGCCATCGGTTAACCAGACCATAGCCATAGCATCGCCGGGGTCCCATATCTTGCGCCCATCCTCATTTTCCACCCATTGAAGATGCTCACTGCTTGGCCACACAGTACCTGTGATGGCAACGGCTTCGCGCGGGTGGTGGAGGCGTTTTGCTGTGGGAAACTCCAAGCGGCGATTTTCGGCAATGATGCGATTGAGCGTTTCCCTGTCTACATCAGGTGAGATATGCGGGGTTGGCGGGCGTTCCGGTAGGGTAGGGATGGTGGCGAGGCTAGCATCATGAGCGGCGATGGTTTGGCTTCGTCCGTCGAGCAGGTGGAGCACGATGTGGATATCATCCACAAAGGCACACGACTGTACCCAGCGGGGCGGACCATTGCCATCTATGTCATCGATGGAGGAAGCGGATAATAGCTGGGCGGGCGGCGTCCAGCGCGGGGGCAATGTGACGTAGATGGGAACCTCTTGGACAGAGGGCAACGCGCGATCGACGATGACCAGATAGGCGACGAGGAGCGTCCTCTCCCACTCAGATGCGGCATTGTCGAAGAACGACAGCGAGCTGCAACGAACGAGGTAGCGGGCATCAGGACTAAATATGGTCTGCTCGCCGTAGCCGATCAGGGGAAAGCCGACCTCATAGCTCTCGCGAGGATTTTGCGCGTCGCCGTGCGCGTCATCGAGGATGACGCCTTCGTAGCCGGACTCGCCCTGGTCGTACCACTCAAAGAACATCACATTGGGGTCGGGTGTTCCCAGTAGTTCCGTCGGCCAGCCAGTGCGCATGCCTATCGGGCAACTGCTGATGCGCTCGCGCACGGGCCATGTCCATCGCTCAAACCAGTAGCCGAATTCACTTTGTAGCGGTGAGCCGATGATGTCAGGCTTGTTCGGATCGGGCGTGAAGATCTCGGTGATCATGCCAAGCTCGCGTCCATCGCGGAGCCAGGTCATATGGGTCGCACCATCAGGTCGCCAGACCTCGCCGGTCTCGATATGGCGAATCCAGGCATGATCACGATTGTCATGGTCAACTGAGTGCATGATCTGCCATGATTTGGTGGGGTGGCGCGCGCCGCCTCGCGTCTCTTCGAGTGTCTCGGAGCTTACCGGAATATCGTTTTCGATTGCGTCTGGATCCCAGTATTCGAATGCCTCGCGGATGTAGTCCGGTTCTTCGATGTCCGTTGCGAAATCTTGCGACTGCTTAGGATCATGCTCGTTGCTAAAGGAGTTGCCATTTGTCATGTGCTGTCTCCTGAGGTACTACATGGTGCGATAACTGGCTTACATGGGGCGTTCTTTGACAGATTAGCACAAGCGGAAATGCGGCGTGAGAGAGCATTTCAAAGCTTATATCACTCAACAGTTGGTGTATCTGCAGGTGCCATTGACAGCGGAAGGTGGTAGCATAGGAGCACAAGATGCTGTGATAACCAGCTATCTACCGATCTACCGATCTACAGGTGCTACGGACGCGCGATGCTGCGCGGGGAGTAGAGTTCAATGGCTGAGGCAGTAGATATGCGCATGGGAAGGTCGGGAGCGGGCGCTTCCAATCCCGCCGATCCGATTGCGGCAATGCTCGACGACGAGGGCGTGCTGACGGCGGAGGCCGAGCGCGAGGTGGCGATCTCAAATGAGACACTGCGCGACCTCTACCGGCTGATGGTGATCTGCAGGCGGCTCGACCAGGAGGGATTGAACCTCCAGCGGCAGGGCGAGCTTGGGCTGTGGGGGCCGTACGCGGGTCACGAAGCGGCGCAGGTAGG
>DASVOW010000117.1:0-4052 GCA_036383155.1 Ktedonobacterales bacterium | reverse complement strand
AAGGAGCGTCTCAGCGGCGGGATTGCTGTCCACGAGGCGCCCGGCTTCGTCATATACCACCACAGCGTCGCCAAGCGCTTCTAAGACAGCAGACGCCAGCAGCGAGGAGGCGAGCAACCCATGTGGCCCCGGCGCTGACGGGAGATCAAGGCGAGTTGATTGGCGAGGCGCATCATCCATCTGTATTCCTCTTGCGTCGCACGTACGCATAGTTCAAGAGAAACGAAATACATACTCGTGACAGTGCGGACGACAGCAAACACCAAGCATCATGTAAATCGCAATTGCAGCCGCCGCACCAATGTCGGCGAGTTCAGCGCGTGGAGGACGACGAAGCCCGCGCGGCCAGACCGAAAGGCCACCTATCCAAGGCCAGGCGCGCCGCATCATCGCATGCACGTCCTCTCCCGTCCGCCCCAACCAACCCATAAGTAATTATGTCTATATCAACGAACAAAACATACCCCCTCCACCCCACCCACCGCAAGTGCCACAGTCCGGCAAGCGCATACAGATCAGCCGGATTGCAACCTCGCGCGACGCGAAGTATCGCGACCTGCCGCCTCTCATTTTTGCCTGCATCGTGAGCCACCTGGCTCAAACTGTGACGCGAGCGTTACCCCATCATGTCACAATACGTGCACTGCCAAAATGCTTACCCTTGACAACCTCTGTAATTCGTATTACGTACAGGAGTAAAAGCAAAAAGGAGAGCGCTATGTTCACCGCCCCGCATGGGATGTTCACCCCCCATGGCACGTTCTCCCCGGTGCAGCTTCTTCCACTGATCTTGCTGCTCCCGGTGATCGCATTCTGGCTCTGGATGTTCCGCGATATGCTGGACAATCCCGACTTGCCCCGCAGTGCAAAGGAAAACTGGACGTTCGCGTTCATCCTTCTGAACGTCTTCGCCGCGGCTATCTACTATGGCTCCATATACAAAAATAGACAGTAGCCCCTGTTTGTTGTGACACGCAGCCCGCCATTGCTGGTGGGCCTTTCTTTTGTCTGCATGCCTGCCCAGATACGGCCGCACGCTGTTGGCCAGTATCGACCGGATCACCCTTTCGCCCTCACGCCTATCGGTTCTCTCGCTATGGGCACACTGGGGTTGGCTCCCCTGCTATCCTATTTCAGGCACATATTCTGCCCGGTCAGGTCGGTCCCAGACCAGCAGTTGCCGCTCGTATTGAGGATGACGACCTTCTTCACGCCGGGGAATTGCTTCAGGGTAGCGTCAATCTCCGCCCCGATACGGAAACCGGTGCCTTCGCCGGGAAGCAATGTCGGCCGGCAGAACTTGAGCGTGACGGTACCTTGCTCGGGTGCTGTCCCTTTCATGTTCAGACTAAGCGTAAAATCTGGACCATCCGTTGGCAAGGTGCCCAAGCAGGTCGACGGGCCCGAGAAGGCATCATTCAGCTCGCTGAAAAGGCCGGCGGCACGCTCCTCCGGAGTCGGGCCAGCGATGAGCAATTGAATGGAAAACTCCTCGACCTGCGAGGTCGGCGATACCCTATTCACCGGGGAGACGGTAAATGCCCCAGCGTTATTCGAGAAGTAGACTTTGACAGGATAGCCGGTGAGGCCACTCGTGGTTGGCGTCACAGCAGTCGTCGCCGTGGGAGTGCTCGTGCTGGTGCCGCCGCTGGATGTACCGCAGCCGGCCAGTGCAAGAATACTCACGATGAGGGCTAGACCCACCAGGGCGCGCCCAATTGATAGACGCTCTTTCATCGCCATGCGTTCCTTTCCGTCTTGGGCACTGTGTATCCCTCCGAAAAGCGGGAAAACGGCCTTTTAGAAGCAAGCGTAATCCAGATTCCTCACAGCCCCGTCGCATGCTGCCTTGCTGGTGTCACAGTTGCCTCACGGCGTAGCGCGCCGCTGCGCGCGAAACGATGCGTCGCGTGCGCACGAACCTGGAGATGCGCATTCCCCATCTGGCTGCCATCGGCTACCAACTCTTCGCTGTAACCTCACGGCGTATAGCTCATTGGCTACTTCCATGCCCGAGCATCGTTCGCGCACTGCCTTGACAACACCTATTAGGCGGTGAACGAGCGCCAGGGCGGAGGCGTAGGCCAGTTCATTTTCGTCGCGTGCTGATCCCTGATGGCAGCGCGCCAGTATGCATGCAGAGAACGAGGAGCAAGCTCATGGGATTCTTTGATAAGCTCAAAGACAAAGCCAAGGGTTTAGCCGCCGATGCCCTTCAGGCCGCCGTCGAGACCGCCCAAGACAAGTTGACACTCCGCCCGCGCTAAAGAGCGGCGGATGCTCGGTTCATCCCCGCAGCGACCGCCGCGAGTCCCCGAAGGGCCTGCCCGGCCCATTGAATATTTCTTGCCGCGTTCTCATCGCGATCCATGACCAACCCGCAGGACGTGCAGACGTGGGTGCGCACGCTCAGGCTCTTGGGGATGCGCGTCCCACAGCCGCTACAGTCCTGCGTCGTGTAGGCAGGTGGCACGGCAACGACCTGACGCCCAGCGTATGCTGCTTTGGCCTCAAGGATGGTCCGGAATTGTGCCCAGCCCGCATCACTGATGCTCTTCGCTAAGCGACGATTCCGGACCAGGTTGGCCACCCGTAAATCTTCAAGGTACATCGTGTCGTACTGCCTGAGTAAGCCCAGGGCCGTCTTGTGATGGAAGTCGAGCCGTTGCCGTTTGACCTGCTGGTGCTTCCGCTTCAGCAGTTTGACCGCTTTCTGGCGGCGCTTGCTGCCCTTTTTGCGACGCGAGACGCGCCGCTGGGCTTTCTTGAGTTGCCTCTCGGCCTTGCGCTGGTGGCGCGGGTTCTCTACCGCATCCCCCTCGCTGGTGATGAGAAAGACCTTCAGCCCCACGTCTATGCCCGTCTCGCGTCCGGTCGGTGGCAGTGGCTGAATGGGTACCTCGGCACAGGACAAGCAGACATACCAGCCATCGGCCTCGTGCGAGATGGTGACGGTCTTGGGCGTGCCTTCCACTGGCCGGGACCAGCGCCCGGCAATCCTGCCAATCTTGGAGAGCACCAGGAAGCCGTTGTCCAGGCGCACGCCGTTGCCATACTCCTTGTAGGTGAAAGAATGATAGCGGGTGCGCCCCTGGAAGCGGGGAAAGCCGGGCGTCTGGCCGGCCTGTACGCGTCGGAAGAACGCCTGATAAGTCTTGTCGAGCCGGGCGAGCACATCCTGCAGGATGTGGCTATGGATGGCGGTGTACTCGGGCAGCTCGGCGCGCAGGTCTTTTAACTCTGCCTCTTGGCCGTAGCGGGTGAGCGTGACGCCACGCTGCCGCCACAGGGTGATGCGTTGCTCCAAGGCGGCATTGTAGAGCACACGACAGCTCCCCACGATTGCCTCAAGCTGGCGCTCTTGTTCGGACGTGGGTGTGAGCTTGTATTTGTAGGTCTTGCGCACCGCCTCCGACATGGCTACTGCTCGCCCTTTCGCCGCCGCTCACGCCGCACGTATTCTTGGAGTGCCCACACCAACTCTTTCGTGAACGAGCGCTGATGTTCGCGGGCGAGCGCGTTCATCGCCTCCCATGTCTCACGCGGGATGCTGAGCGTAATTTTGTGTTGTGCCTGCTCGTCTTTCATAGTGGAATGATACCATATAATTTCCAGTATCACAAGCGGCAAGACGTTTGGCTCACGCCCCGGATGCCTCACCGCGTGCCCTCAAGGGACGGCGGCTTGCGGCGGGCTAACGCCCTATTCTGCCAGGCTGTGAAAGCCCGTCTTGCATGGATACACTGAGGCACTAGCGAAGGCATCCGTGCCATTCCCATGCACTTGAGGGTGCAATGGGCGCAGCCCTGCAAGAAGCGCCTACGGGTGTGCACTCCCTTACCGTTCCGCGCTCGGCTCAACGTCTGTCGCGTCTGCTCCTGTGCGCACATACGTAGCGATCAAGCGCGGTACGACACCCCACAGCCGCTCCTCTCGGCAGCTCGCCGGATACCAGCCAAACGCTTGGAAACGTCGCCGGTCCCGCAACCAGTGCTCCCAGCGCCACGGGCCGTCGTAGTGTTGGACGAATTTCTGGAGTTCAATCTGTAAAT
>DASVOW010000116.1:0-4270 GCA_036383155.1 Ktedonobacterales bacterium | reverse complement strand
CCCGTTCCCATCTCTCGCTCAGTAAGAGATGCAGAGGAGCGCTAGCAGCGTGCTATCGAGTACCACACGCGGGTAAAGGGAGAGCAATCGGCATGCGAACGATCGTGCGCGTTGGCATCATCATTGGCGGCGTAGGCTTCGTCGCCCTCTTCGCGCTCCAGGCCGTCATTGCTCTCGCCGTTGCGGTTTGCCTGCTCATCGTCGGGCTCGCCGCTGGCTTGGGCACGGCAAAATGGTTGGAGCGTCCCTGGTTTGGACGCCAGTTGATAGCGGGCTTGCGCGCGGGCGCGCTTGCCGTCGGCATTGCTGGCGCCGGAGCGTTACTTTCGCTCTTTATCATCGGCCCACAGGATAAGACCGTACTCGCCGCGCGTTCGCATCTGCTGACCCTCAACATGGCGCAGTGGGTGAAGTCGCTGGCAATCCTGACCTGGGCGGGCATCGACATCCTGACAGTGCTCCTCGCGGTGCTGGCTGGCGTCGCACTCTCCGCGCTCACCACGCAGGTCTTCGCCTGGAGCAAGAATCGGCGCGCTATCCAGGTCGTGACGCAGGCGCGACAGGCAGCGCAAGCGTTCAGCCGAGTCGATCCCCTCACCGCTTCCTCCGGCAGTCACTCCACCGGCCAAGCCTCGCATTTCACTGGTGCGCCGGCCCTGAGCGCTGGAGGGGACACCACCAGCACACTCAGCGCGCTAACTGGCGCTCCTCGCCCCGCTACAGCACAGGCCGCGCCCACTTCCAGTACAAAGTCCAAAATCCCCGCCACGCCACGCCGCACATTAGCGCCAGTTCCCCCGACTCCACCCACAGGGATCAGTGGCACGCAACGCGCGCCCTTGCCGCGAAGCAAACAAGTGGACGAGGACTATCCGTCACCCACCGAGCCCGCCCTCCCCACCACTACTGACGCAGACGAGGCGCCTCCATTCAAGCGCATACCCTCGAAAGCGCGACCGGCAGACAGTCACCTCACCGAGGCGATGCGCGACGCGCTGGCAACCTGGGCCAGTGACAATGTCGCCGAAGAAACGCCCGGCGAGCGCAGCGGACCGCAACCCTCCGCCTACCTCAACAGCTCGCGCCCACTGCCCAAACGGAATCGGAAGAAGCAAGACACGCGCGATTGGCTGTGCTAACGTCTCCCTGGAGCTAGTGTGTATGTCACTGAGCTAGTCTGCCACGGCGCGAGCATCAGATCGTTCGGCTGTCGCGCTCATAATCTGTCCATAGGCGGCGAAAACGTCACTACGCCGCAAAAGTCCAAGTGGCCGTGCGGGCAATGACCCCTCCACCACCGGCAACTGGCGCAGCCCCAGCCGGCTCATACGTCGCACAGCCACCTGCACGGTTTCATCGGGGCGCGCTGTCACCAGATTGCGCACAGCCACCTCGCCCACAGTCAAACGAGCACCCTTTCCAGCAGCATTCCGGTTCTGCAAATCAGAGCGCGTGACGATTCCCGTGAGTCTGCCAGTCGCGTCCACTACCATCAGCGCCGCGCCACGTTCGTCGAGCATCTGCCTCGCCGTCTCAACGGGAACAGATTCCTGCAGCAATCGTGGCGTCGCAAACATGACATCCTCCACCCGCACCTGTGCCAGCGGATCGCCATCCGCCGCCCCCCTCGTCGTCACCGCTTCTGTGTAATCCTGCCCCGCCGCACCATCTGGCTCATCCTCATCTCCATCCTCCGATACAGCATTCGACGCTTCTTCCGACGGGCGCACACTCGCCAGCGCTCCCATAGGACGCAGCAACTCGCCAATCGCGTCAGCCGTCACCATGCCCACCAGTCGCGTGGGATCGGCTGGATCCACCACGGCGAGTTGGCGCAATGCCGAGCGAGACATACGCAGCCAGGCCGAGTACAGTGAATCATCGGGCGTCGCGCTGATAACTGCGCGCGACATCACCTGACGTGCTTGCGCTTCAGCTACATCCTGCGGCGGAATACGCGCCGCGTCGGCAGCTGTCACAAGCCCCACCAGACGCCCGTGATCCACAATCGGAATGCCCGCGACATGGCGCTCGCGTATCAGCCGCATCAGGTCATCCAGAGGCGTATCGGGAGTGGCCGTCGCCACAGTGCCCTCCACACTCTCAACCATCGCATCACGAACGGTCATACTCTGGAGCAAGGGCAACGCGTAATCATTCTTGTGGGCCGGCGAATCGAGCCGGGTAGGAACCTGATTTTCATAGATACTGGTGTCGCCGGTCACCAGATATGCCACCATCGTCGCCAGCATCGCCGGTGCGATAAGCGAATATTCACCCGTCATCTCCGCCACCATCAGGATAACGGCCAGCGGCGCCTTGGCGATCCCACCAAAAAACGCCCCCATGCCGACGACGACGAACGCGCCCGCATTTGTGCCGGCCACCAGTCCTGGAGCCACCGCATCCAGCCCGGCCCACAGCGCGCCACCAAGCAGACCGCCAATCACCATACCCGGACCAAACACACCACCACTGCCGCCGCTCCCGATAGTCAGCGACGTGGCAAGAATCTTGACAAATACGAGCACAAACATCAGCCACGCCGCGAGATGCACATAGTCATTGTTGATGCCAAACTGCACATAGCCATAGCCCATTCCCAATGTCTGCGGCAGCACCATGCCAATCAAGCCGACAAGCAATCCACCGATGGCAGGCTTGATGTGGTTAGGCACTGGGATCTTATGGAAGAGATCGCGCACGCCGTACAGCGTCTTTGGATAGAGCAGCCCGATCAGTCCCGCACAGATACCGAGAATCAGATAGCCGGCCAGGCTGGCGGGATGGGTAAATTGGAAATGCGCGCCCGGACCAAACACGGGGGTCCATCCCGCCCAGGCGCCATAGATCGTAAAACCAATCGCTGAAGCCACAAACGACGGAAACAGCGCATCCGCTTCGAAGTCGCGCTTATAGAGAATCTCCGCCGACAGCAGCGCCCCACCAAAAGGCGCCTTGAATATCGCGCCAATACCAGAGCCAATACCAGCAGCGACCGCAATGCGACGGTCGTGGTCATCCAGGTGCAGCAAATCGCCAAGCAGCGAGCCAAACCCGGCCGAGATCTGCGCCGTCGGCCCCTCGCGTCCCGCGCTGCCACCGCTTCCAATGGTAATCGCCGACGCTACCATCTTGATGAGCGGAATGCGCGAGCGAATGCGGCCGCCTTTCTCGTGGAACGATTGAATCGCGGCGTCAGTGCCGTGGCCCTCTGCCTCCGGCGCAAGCGTGAAGACGATCAACCCTGTCAGCAATCCGCCGAGCGTTGTCACCACAGGTATTAGCCAGCGATGCGCGATGATTCCCACCGATGCGCCGCCCGCATTGCCCTCGCCCGCAGGAGCGGGTGGCGTGAATCCAGCAATGCCCGTAAGCAACAGGTGTGAACACCATGCGATGAGCGAAGCGAAGATGATGGCGCCAACGCCAGCCACCACGCCGATCAGTGCCCCGATCAACAGCCAGCGTTGGAAATATGCGCGGTTGTAGCGGCGAAATGATGCGAGCAATCCCATGCTAGATGTGCCCACGCTGCCTGCACCGCGTCCTTGACCCAGCCGTGCTGGTGCGTCTGGCGTAAACATCGCCCTGAAACGCTTTAACTGAGCGGCAATGATACTACCCAGTCCTTCACGTTCACCCTGCTTCCCAGTATTCGCACTACCAGTATTCGCAAACTCTCCTGGTTCATCTCGTCGAAACTTTCCTCGCACACAACACCTCAACACGCGATAACAGCTCAATAAATATACTCGTCGCTTCCCCGACAGATGCAGGGCAAATAGAGTCCGGCGAAGTCTGCGGATCGCCCTCCCCCATCATTATATCGCAACGTGATACGAACCACCAACAGAGCTAGCACAAATAGTTGCAGTCTACGCCTGGTCTTCCGATCAGGTTCATGTCGGGTTTCACCGTGTAGCATCGCCCCGCCTTGACAGAGGGGGGTGTTCTCGGACTATGTTGGTAGCAGACTGCCGCGAGGAGCGCCAGACTGGCGCCCCAGTGCGACATTCCATGAGCTCGTGAGCTACATAGCTCCCACGATCCATGCTGGCTTCAAACATGCTGGCGTGGGTATTGCAGCAAATGCTCTTGGCACCCCAACCAAATTGGGGGAATCCCCTCCGTGGCACAGCGTCACGCGGGAAATGTTTGTTTGCTCAGTTCGTCTGCATGGCGAGGAGGACATCTCATGGCGTTCGAACTTCCACCGCTTCCGTATGCCTACAATGCGCTTGAGCCGTACATCGACGAAGAAACGATG